>JBBSVD010000033.1:0-22715 GCA_038233835.1 Flavobacteriales bacterium
ATAGTTCCATTTTCAATTACCTTATCACCTTCCATGGTAATTATACGGGCATTGGTAAAGGCTATCTTCCCTTCCGGGACATCTGTTTTTGCTTCTAAACCTATTTTTAAACCTGTTTCTGTAATGTCAGAAATAGAATCTGGTGATTTTTCTAAGAATGTAAATTTATTTGAAATTTCATTGGTAAAATATTCATCCCCTAAAGTCCAGTGAACTTTATCACTGCTATTGGACCAATGTAAATTCATCCCCGCATCTTTCGTGATTTGTGTAACAGGAAATTCTTTGGATTTACTATCAAGATCGATCGGTTTTCCTATCATTACAAAAGGAGCAACGTAAGCTTTATGTAGATTTGAAAATACGATCCATGTATTATCTGGACTAGGGATCAATCTGTTTGCGTATTTCGAATTGAAATGCACCCGTTCATCTTCCCCATTCAAATCGATACTTTTTAAGCTCTTTGTCAAGCTTCCGAACATATAACCTCCGGTTTGAAAAATAATCCTAGAATCGTCTTTATTAAAGACAGGAAAATCACCTTCTTTATTTATTTTTTCTGAATTCTTCCCATCGCCATTCATCAGATAAATTCCTGGCTCCTTCGTAAATGTTTCGCCTAGATCTGTGTTTCCAGATTCCCTGGTATACACTATTTTATCTCCATTTCTGGAGAAAGAAGGGTTTCTGTAAATTCCTTTTTCTGAAGTTAAGGCTACCGGGTTTCCTCCTGAAAGACTTACTTTTTTAATGCTTCCTTTATTTTGATCGTCCCAAGTTACGTAGATAATAGTCTTTCCATCTGTTGAAAAAGAAGGATCAAATTCGAAATCTGTATCCTTAGTTAAGCGTTGAGGTTTTCCATTCGGAAGTTCTTTTTTCCAAAGAAATCCTAATCCATGAAAAACTAAAGTTTTTCCATTTGGAGAAGTAACTGCATTACGTATAGCTTTTGCGGTGAATGTTTCTGAAAATACTTTTGGAAAAGAATGGTGTGCTTCAGCAATTTTGATCGTTGTTTCAGCATTAAATGGAATTTCCTTTACTTCCGCAGTTTCTACATTGATTCGTTTTATTTTTCCTTCGCTCCAAATCACCACTTCCTTGTTATTGGGCATCCAACTAAATCCAGGATACACCCCAAAAATTGCCCATGCTTCTTGTTGGTCTTTGCTTAAATTGGCATAAACAGGACGTTCCTCGCCTGTTTTTAGGTCATGAACATATAAAACTGTTTTAGTTCGAATTCGCTTAATAAATGCGAGTTTTGTTCCGTCCCTGGAAATCTGAGGACGTGCTGCCCCGCCTGGTCCTCCTGTGATCACTATGGTTTCACCAGTTTCAAAATCGTATCTCTTAATCACATAGATCTGTTTGTTAGGATCTTTGTTATATTGAAAATTTCCACCAGGATACATATCTTCACTATAATACAAATAGCGACCGTCTGGGGAAGTACTTGGTTCATTTACATCCTGCTGATCGTTCTTTCTTTCGGTTAATTGAAGACCTGCCGCACCTGCAATATGATATTGCCACATTTCTCCTGCGCCCAAGGACCGGCCGGAAGTAAAATGCTTTCTTGCGATTATAGAATTTCCATCGGCTGTCCAAACAGCATTATTTAAAAGTCTGAATTCTTCAGTAGTAAGTTGTTTTTCGTTTTTCCCTTCAGCATCCATGATCCAAATATTATCTCCACCTCCAGCATCACTGGTAAATAAGATCTTAGATCCATCTGGGCTAAATCTAGGCTGCACTTCGTAAGGCATTCCAGACCTAAGCAATTTAGCCTTTCCACCCGAAATTGGCATGCTAAAAATATCGCCTAAAAGATCGAATACAATAGTTTTACCATCTGGACTCACATCTAAATTCATCCAGGTTCCTTCGTCTGTATTCAAAGGAATCTCATTGATTTTCCAATCCTCGGTATAAGGATCGGAAACATCCCATTTATCTTTTTTGTCTTTTTCTTGAGAAAATATTGTTGTAGAAAATATAAGTAAGGCTAAGGATAGCAATGTTTTTTGAAACATATTTGTGTGTTTATTGGATAGCTAAAGATACCATTTCTTTTATTTTTACATAATCTTAAAATATTTAAACTATGAAAGATAAAGAGCTTCCCGAATATTGGTTAAGAGGTAAAGCTGAAGGAATCCCAGACCTATTGCAACCAGTTGCTCATTCTTTATTGCAGTCTAGAAAGGAAGTCCATGCTTATATGAAAGATTTTCCTAAACATTTATTATGGGTAAAACCGGCTGGTAGAGCTTCGGTGGGATTTCATCTGCAACATCTCATTGGGGTTTTGGATAGATTATTTACTTATTCGGAAGGTTTTAATTTAACAGAAGATCAATTAAAATACTTAAAGAAGGAAGCTGTTCCGGATAATGATATCTCTTCAGAAATATTGATTAATAAATTCGATAAAAAAATAGAAGAAGTGCTCGCAATATTGAAAAATATACCGGTTTCTAGTTTAACTGAATTTCGGGGTGTTGGGAGAAAACAGTTGCCAACTTCAGTGATCGGCTTGATCTTTCATGCTGCAGAGCATACCCAAAGGCATATCGGGCAATTGTTGGTTAGCGTGAGTGTGGTAAAAGGCGCAAATTAATTTTCGTCTATTGGAATAGTGAGCAGCGGGATATTTCCATTCTTTAAGAGTTCAAGTGAAACACTTTCAGATAATAAATTATGGAGGAAACTGTGTTTATGGTTGCCAACTATCAAGAGATCTGCATGTAATTTTTTTGCTTCGTTTAATACTGTTTCTACAGTAGAACCTTGAATAAGCAAAGCTGCCGATTCTATTTTTTTATCCAGAAACATATTGGAAATTTTCTGTAGTTTTTTATGTTCATCTCTTAATTCATCTGCCCTAAAATCTCTTATGTATTGTGGTCCCGGTTCATATCCCACAAAATCTGGATCGGGATCTGCTACATGAACGACCCATATTTTAGCATCGAATTGTAAGGCTAGCGCTTCTGCATAACCTAATAATTTTCCAACGGCATCATTAAAATCTACCGCCACCATAATGTTTTTAAATCCCTGTATCATCTCTATTATAACTTTAATATTGTTTTTTCAACTCAACCACATTCTTAAGTGGTTTTCTTTCCATCATGCGTTTGTAATTTTCAATTAACTGATGCGCTACTTTTTTTGGATCTGTAACACTCGCAATATGGGGAGATACATGAACTTTTGGGTGTTTCCAAAATGGGTGTTCCTCTGGTAAGGGTTCAGTTCTAAAAACATCTAAACTGGCACCTGAGAGCTGCCCGGAATCAAGCATCTCTAAAAGATCATGTTCTACAAGATGCTCTCCTCTAGCAACATTAATAATGTATGCTCCTTTAGGTAGTTGCTCAAACAATTCTTTGTTCAGGATTCTATCTGTTTCTGAAGTTAGTGGAAGCAAACAGATTAAAATACTGGTTTCTTTCACAAATTCCTTCAGTCCTTTCTGTCCATTGTAGGTAGTTACTCCTTCAATATGTTTTTTTGTTTTAGACCAGCCGGAAACCTTAAAGTCATTTTTGACAAAAGTTAATGCTGCAGCTTTGCCCAATACTCCCAATCCCATTATGCCAATTTTTTCTTGTTCTGCTGTAGTATACGGCAAGGGACTCCATTTCTTTTCGTAGTGATGTTGTGACATGTTTCTCATTTTATCCAATACCAATGCTAAAACGAAAGAACTCATATCCTTAGTGAGTTGATCGTCTATAACACGAGTTATCAATGCGCTCTTGGGGATTTCAGGATCGTTAATTATATGATCTACTCCTGCGCCAATAGAGGCAATAACCTCTAAATTGGGATATTTCTTAAATATACCTTTTGGATGTTTCCAGGTTACTGCATAAGTGATTTCCTTAGGATCATGTGCTTCAGGATACACATACAACTTAAGATTAGGCTGTTGGTCTCTAAGAGCATTCACCCAAATTTTAGGATCTCTTCCTGTACATATCAATAAAACGGACATTTTTAAATTTTTTAATTTACGAAGGCGCTGTATCCAGTAATGGCTCGTCCTACTATTAGTGTATTTATTTCTTTGGTTCCTTCATAACTATAAATAGCTTCGGCATCTGCAACAAATCTGGCTACATCATATTCCAACAGAATTCCATTTCCGCCTAATACTTCTCGAGCTCTGCTTACTACATCTCTCATTCTCATGCTGCAATATACTTTAGCTAAAGAGGCATGTTCATCGGTAAGGATTTCTTGATCTTGAAGTTCAGAAAGTCTGAAAACCATTGTCTGCATAGCGGTCAAATTGGAAAGCATCTCTACCAAATGATTTTGAATTAACTGATAAGAGGCAATAGGCCTTCCAAATTGCTCCCTTTTCTTGGAATATTTCAACGCGCTTTCATAAGCGCCGCGCGCACATCCAACCGCTTGCCAAGCAACTCCTGCACGAGTCATTTTTAAAACTTTAGAGGTGTCCCTAAAAGAATTAGCATTTTGCAGTCTGTCACTTTCCGGGACTATGCAATCTGTGAGTGTAATAATGGCATTTTGTACTATTCTAAGTGCCATTTTATCTTCCATTTTTTCGGCTACAAAACTAGGATTCTCTTTTCTAACTATAAATCCTTTTACTTTGTTAGAGTCTTCATCCCGAGCCCAAATAATAATTACATCGGCAAAAGTGGCATTTCCAATCCATTTCTTTTGTCCATTTAAGATCCAGTTCTCCCCATCAAATTTACACATGGTTTCCATACCTTGAGAAACTCCAGATCCTACATTGGGTTCGGTCAATCCAAAGGCGCCGATCTTCTCCAATTTTTGCATTTGTGGGAGCCATTCCTGCTTTTGTTCTTCACTTCCACATAAATAAATAGATCCCATTGCCAAGCCACTATGCACTCCAAAAAAGGTGGAAATTGAAACATCTACACGGGCCATTTCCTGAGCGATGATGCCTTCCATTAAGAAAGGCAAATTTGGGCAGCCATAACCTTCATATGGAATTCCTGCAATATTTAATTTTTTGAATTTTTCTATGATCTCAAACGGAAATTTTGCTCTGTTCCAATGATCATTCACCAATGGCTTCACTTCATCTTCCATAAAATTGCGGACTTTTAGCTGAAGCTCGCGCTGCTCGGGAGAAAGTTTTAGGTCTAAATTATAGAAATCCCCATCGATGGGAGGCAGATTATGTTGACCCTTTTTCTTTTTGGTTTTCAGCATTTTCATGAGTCCTTTTAATTGGCGCTCATCTAAATTGCCTAAAGCATTCATAGCTTCAGGGATATCTATGCTTTCACTTATTTTAGCCAATTGATTCAAATCTACCGACTTTAAAAGATTGATTGTATTTTTTACTTTTCCGAAGAGCGACATAGGTAAGGTTTTGTTGAAACCTAAAATTAGGTATTTAATGCGCTATACTTTGTTAAAGCTTTCTCAAGATATTTAGATGAATAAAAAAAAGCCCACTTAAAAAGTGGGCTTTAATATATGTTTAGAGCTAATGAAATTAATTCAACCCAAAAGCTTCTTTCACCTTATCTAAATAATCCAGTTTTTCCCAAGTAAATAGTTCAACTTCTCTTACAATTCTTCCGGAATATGGACTTTCAAAAATTTTAGTAATGGTTCTAGGTTCTTTTCCCATATGTCCATAAGCCGCGGTTTCTCTATAAATAGGATTTCTTAACTTCAATCTGGCCTCAATACTGGCTGGGCGCATATCAAAGATCTCGGCAACTTTTTTAGCAATTTCTCCATTAGAAAGATTCACTTTAGAAGAACCATACGTATCTACAGAAATAGAAGTTGGTTTTACAACTCCAATGGCATAGGAAACCTGAATTAGCACTTCATCTGCAACCCCTGCCGCCACTAGATTCTTGGCAATATGTCTGGCTGCATACGCGGCAGATCTATCCACCTTACTAGGGTCTTTTCCAGAAAAAGCGCCACCTCCATGGGCTCCTTTTCCACCATAAGTATCTACAATGATCTTTCTTCCTGTAAGTCCGGAATCCCCATGAGGGCCTCCAATTACAAACTTTCCAGTTGGGTTAATATGATAGGTAATTTTATCATCGAACAATTCCTGAACGTAGTTAGGTAATTGTTCTATAACACGCGGGATAAGGATCTCCACCATGTCTTTCTTGATCTTGCTCAACATTGCAGTATCATCCTCATCAAACTCATCATGTTGAGTAGAGATTACGATAGCTTCTATACGTTGTGGAACATTCTCATCACTATATTCAATAGTTACTTGACTTTTAGAATCGGGTCTCAGGTAAGTGATCTCTTTTTCTTCTCGGCGTAATTTTGCCAATTCAATTAAGATCTTATGAGAAATATCTAAGGCCAAAGGCATGTAATTTTCCGTCTCACTGGTTGCATAACCAAACATCATTCCTTGATCACCTGCACCTTGTTCCTCTTTCTCCCCACGATCTACCCCTTGGTTAATATCCTGAGATTGTTCATGGATCAAAGAGATCACACCACAAGAATCGCCACTAAATTTGTAGGCTCCTTTGGTGTACCCAATGTCGTTTATTACCTCACGGGCAATATTTTGTACATCTATATAGGTATTGCTTTTTACCTCTCCAGCAAGTACAACTTGTCCTGTAGTTACAAGAGTTTCACAAGCAACCTTGGAATTCTCATCAAAAGCTAAAAAATTGTCTAGTAAGGTATCACTGATTTGGTCAGCTATTTTATCCGGATGTCCTTCAGAAACACTCTCTGAAGTAAATAAATACGCCATTCTTGTCTTTTTAATTAGTAGATAAGGTATGTCTTTGACGGCAATTGCTAGCGAAGTTTACACTGCTTTAGCATTTTTTTAAGGGTAGCAATCAGTCAAATCAATCCCTGTAATCGAACAGCGTAAATGTATAAAATTAGATTGAATGCCATCATTATTTAACTTGTTTTTTAATATTTGTTGAGCGCTCCGCTTCGCCAAAAGGCTCGCGGCAGGCTTTCGCGACTCGCTTCCCGATAAAAAGATCGGGAGAGCTTAAACAATCGCTCAATCCTTAGCGCAAAAAAAATACCCAGCTCGCTCTCTTGAGATTGATTTTTAGGGACTTTTAAATATTTTTTCAAAAAAAAATTGAATTATGCTTGCATGTTAAAAGTTTCTGTCGTTAAATTTGCAATATAGATTTTTAAAAAGATGAATCAAGTAATGTGTTATATGTGTATGATGATGTTGGGGAAACCCGCAGCGTTCGCTATTGCATAAAACTTAACTTATAAGAATTGCAAAAGCCGCTGCCAACCTCAGCGGCTTTTTTTGTTTATATAATTCAAAATGATAAGAAATTAAAGAGGCTAAGAAACTTTAGCCAGAAAATTAAAATAATGAAAACAACTTTCCCAAATACTGGAATAATGTGCTGTAAAATGCAAATGTGTATGATGTACGCAACAAGCCACTATTGCCAAAAATTTAGGATATAAACTAGTTTTATATAATTCAATTCCTAAATCCCTCAGGCAAACTAGCTGGAGGGATTTTTTTTATTCAAATATTAATCAAAGACAATTAACAATAAACAATAAACAATAAACAAGAGTTATATACTCACTACTAAATAATTAATAATAATAAATTCAATAATAATGAGCAAACAACAATTTTCTACGAACGCACTACATGCAGGTCACGATGTAACTATTAACGGCGGAACAAGAGCGGTTCCAATATACCAAACCACCTCCTATGTTTTTGAGAATTCAGATCATGCAGCTAATTTATTTTCGTTGGCAGAACCTGGATTTATTTACACCAGGCTAAACAATCCCACCAATGATATTCTAGAGCAACGCTTGGCGGTTTTGGAAGGTGGAATTGGCGCTGTGGTTACCGCATCTGGAGCTGCCGCAATCAACACTACTTTGCTGACCTTATTAAGATCTGGAGATCATATTGTTGCTTCTAATAGTCTTTATGGCGGCACCTATAATCTTCTAAATGTAACCTTGCCAAGATTTGGGATCACCACCACTTTTGTTGATCCATCTGATCCAGAGAATTTTAAAAAAGCGGCTAAGGAAAACACAAGAGTTTTTTTTATTGAATCTTTGGGAAATCCCAAATTAGATGTTCTGGATATAAAAGCTATATCTACTTATGCTAAAGAGTTTAAAGTTCCTTTAATAGTAGATAATACAGTTGCGACACCCTCACTTTTAAATCCAATACAGTACGGTGCAGACATTGTAATTCACTCGTTAACCAAATATATAAACGGGAATGGGACCTCTCTAGGAGGTGCGATTATAGATGCCGGAAAATTTGATTGGTCCAGTGGGAAATTCCCTGAATTCACAGAGCCTTCAGCAGGATATCACGGATTAATTTATCATGATGCTTTAAAGGAAGCTGCTTTTATAGCTAAAGTTAGAATAGAAGGTTTGCGAGATCATGGTGCAGCATTAAGTCCTTTTAATGCTTTCCAGATTATTCAAGGTTTAGAGACCTTAGAAATTAGGATCAAGAAACATAGTGAAAACGCATTGGCCTTGGCGAAATGGCTTCAAGAACAGGATCAGGTGAAATGGGTAAATTATCCGGGACTCGAGAACAATAAGTATTATAAACTTGCTCAGCAATATTTGCCTAAGGGACAAAGTGGGATTGTAACTTTTGGAATAGAAGGAGGCTTTGATGCAGCAAAAGTTGTTGCAGATGAAACCACTATTTTCTCATTGCTCGCAAATATTGGAGATACCAAATCCTTGATAATTCATCCTGCAAGTACAACCCATCAGCAACTAAATGATGAACAACAAGAATCTACCGGAGTTACCAAAGATCTTATTAGACTCTCTGTAGGATTGGAAGATCTAGAAGATCTTAAGGCAGATTTACAACAGGCATTCTCCAAAATTGGGAAAAAAGTTTTAAAATAATTTGTTGATTGATGAAGACAATCTGGAGAAACAAATCCTCATGCGTGATTCCCGATTGTTCTTTATTTTTGATAAAATTTAAAAGGTAGTAGCAATGCTTCAAAAGATAAAAATAGCAGATTTTAAGAACAGTGCAGGAACCATTCAGGATATCCAGTTGACATATCAAATATTTGGTAAGGCTTTGGGAACTGCACCAATTGTTCTGGTGAATCATGCCCTCACAGGAAATTCAGAAGTAACAGGAGAAAATGGTTGGTGGAGAGAAATTATTGGAAATGATAAAATTATCGATCTGAAAAAGTTTACAGTCCTTGCTTTTAATATTCCCGGAAATGGATTTGATGAAGTAGCTTCAAATTTACTCACTAATTATAGAGAGTTTACACTTAGGGACATTGCCAAAATTTATGAATTGGGATTGAGGAATTTAGAAATTTCCAAAATATTTGTTGGAATTGGAGGATCAATTGGAGGAGCATTACTTTGGGAACAAGCAATTTTAGATCCAGATCTCTTTGAAAATATAATTCCTGTTGCGGCAGATTATAAAGCAACGCCTTGGATAATGGCACTTTCTAAAGTGCAGGATCAGATCCTAAATAATTCTGTAAATCCGGTTGCAGATGCCAGAATGCATGCCATGACCTTTTATAGAAGTCCGGAATCTTTCATTTCGAAATTTAGTTTAGCCCAAAATCAGAAAAGGGCAATTGGAGGAATTGAAGACTGGCTAGAGTTCCACGGTAAAAAACTGAAAAGGAGATATCATCTGGAATCATACAAATTAGTGAATCATTTGCTCGCTACTTCAGATATAAGCCAAGGTAACGGAAACCACTTAAATGCAGCGTCAAAAATTACCGGGGACATTCATATAATCACAATTAATTCTGATGGCTTGTATACAGCCATTGAGAATTGGGACACTTATGTAAACCTGTCTCTTATCAAAAAGAATATAAGTATCCATGAAATTAGATCTATACATGGGCATGATGCATTTCTAATTGAGACCTCTCAAGTGGCATCCTTTTTAGATCCAATATTCAACACTAGTAACACACATAATGAAAAAAATAAACATAGTACTTTTCGGAGTCGGTAATGTAGGAAGTTCTTTAATAAACCAAATATTGGAAGCAAGATCTAAAATATTTAATTCATCTCAAATAGAGATCAATATTGCAGTCTTGGTAAATTCTAAAATCGCTTTTTATAATAATGGAGCTTTAAATAATTCTTGGGAAGCCGATTTTAAAACCTTTGGATATCCTTATAAATTATCTCAGATTTTAAAACATGTTAAAAAAGAGAAACTTACCAATTTAATTGCTGTAGATGCTACGGCTAGTGAAGATTTCGTGAAAAATTATAAGGAGCTTATAAGAAACGGATTCCATATAGTTGCAGCCAATAAAACAGCAAACACCTTATCTAACGATTTTTATAAGGAGTTAAGACACGAATTAAAAACATACAACAAACAATTCTTATATGAAACCAATGTGGGAGCGGGTTTACCTGTAATTAAAACAGTACAAGATCTGCATTTGGCTGGCGAAGAGGTTACCAAAATAAGAGGCATATTTTCCGGATCCTTAAGTTATATTTTCAATACATTTTCTGAAAACGGCAGGTTGTTTTCTGAAGTTTTAGATGAAGCAAGGATCAAAGGACTTACAGAACCAGATCCCCGGATAGATCTTTCAGGGAAAGATGTGGGTAGGAAATTACTAATTCTAGCCAGAGAGATAAACATGAAAAAGGAGCTTTCTGAAGTTAGTATAGAAAACCTGGTTCCGAATCATTTAAATGGAAAGAGTTCAATTTCTCATTTCATCGAAAATCAACATGACTTAGATATTGGATTTGAAGAACGAAGATTAAAATTAAGGAAAAATGAAGTTTTAAGGCACATTGGAGAATTGGACGTTGCAAGCGGAGAATTAGAAGTTAAGTTGGTAACAGAAAAAAGAAGCTCTCCTTTTGGAAGTTTACAGGAAGCTGATGCTTCTTTTGAAATTTATACGAAATCTTATGGGAACAGGCCAATTGTTATTCAAGGGGCTGGTGCCGGCGCAGCGGTGACTTCAAGAGGTGTATTGTCTGACCTATTAAAGATCTCAGAAAAACTTGAAAGTATCTAACAAAACAAAAACCGGATGTCTCTAAAATAAGATTATGCGTGCCTAGAAAGTCACAAATCATACTTTAACTTCAACAAAATAAGGATGAAAATTTGAAGTTTTATTAAATGAAATCTTTCGAAATTTAACTTGGATTTTAACATCTCCTGTCGTTAACTTTGCGCCTTCAAATAAGATAATGAATAAAGTGATACGTAATATGTATAAACTAATGTGGGAAGCATACCCAGCAGCTGCTTTTGCGTAAAACTTAAGATATAAGAATTACAAAAGCCGCTGCCACCGCAGCGGCTTTTTTGTTATAAAAATCGAGTTTAAAGAAAGGAACTTAAAATGGAATTTAGTAAACCAAATATCCTGAGTAATTGTAAACATAGCAATAATTATATGCTTATGTTTCGCTCTAATTTTGATTATCAGAAATTTTAGATTTTGAATTAGTTTTCAGTTCATTTTCAAAAATCCCTCTGGTAATTTTCCAAAGGGATTTTTTTCATTCTAAAACTTAAGTTAAAGTATTGCATTTGGGAAGAATATATTACAATAAAGTCACCTTGGCTGAGTTTTTGAAAACAGTCAAAATCTATTAAATGGGATTATGAAAAAGATTCATATAATACTCTTCGGAGTCGGGAATGTTGGAAGCGCCTTGATCAATCAGATCTTGGAGGCTAGAGAACAGCTTAAAAATAAAAGCAAACTAGAAATTAATATACCGGTAATCGTAAACTCTACTTCGGCATTTTATGAAGAGAAATGCGTGCGTCCAGCTTGGAAGACAGATTTCAAGTATTTTGGAGTTCCCTATACGGTAGAATCTATTTTAAAGTATATCAAAAAAGAAGGTTACAAAAACGTGATTGTTGTAGATGCCACAGCTAGTAAAGAGTTTGTAAAGCATTATTCTACGTTCATAAAGAATGGATATGATATTGTAGCGTCCAATAAATCGGCCAATACCTTGTCGAATGTATTCTATAATAATTTAAGGAAACAGCTCAAGCGAAATAAAACAGAGTTTTTATATGAAACCAATGTAGGTGCGGGTCTTCCTATCATTCAAACCTTGCAAAGCTTATACGCTTCAGGTGAAAGGGTGACCAAAGTGAGAGGCGTTTTTTCAGGATCATTGAGTTATGTATTTAATGAATTTTCTCAGCAAAATAAAATGTTCGATTCTTTGATGGCTGAAGCTGGAATAAAAGGACTAACAGAGAGAGATCCCAGAATAGATCTTTCGGGAAATGATGTAGCAGAAAAATTGCTTGTTTTGGCAAGAGAGTTAAAAATGAAAAAGGAATTGTCTGATGTGAAGATCGAAAGTTTGGTGCCAAAGCATTTAAATGGCTGTAGTTCTGTTTCTCATTTTAAAGATAATCTAAGCGATCTTAATTTAGATTTTGATGAATTAAAGGATGAACTAAAACTGGATGAGGTGCTAAGGCATATTGGAGAATTGGATGTACTCTCTGGACACCTAGAAGTTAAATTGGTAAAGGAAAAAACAAATACCGCTGTTGGGAGCTTGAAGAATGCAGAAGCTTATTTTGAGATCTATACAGAATCTCATGGGCAATTCCCTATGGTAATTCAAGGTGCAGCTGCAGGAACAGGCGTGGCTGCAAGAGGAATTCTAACAGATTTAACTAAATTAGCCGAAAAATATAAGTAATGAAGATTCATTTAAAACGTTTGAATGCCAACTATCTTTTTGAAACTAAAAATGAACGTGGTGATGTAGTACTACTAGATAATAAATCTGAAGAAGAACCAAAAGGATCTAGCCCAATGGATCTAATTTTAAGAGGAATTGCAGGATGTAGTAGTATAGATGTTGTTATGATTTTGAAGAAGCAGCAGCATGAACTCGAAGATTTGCAAGTGGAAGTGGAAGGTTTTCGAGAAGATGGTGCAATTCCAAATGTTTTCAAAAAAATCCAGTTAAACTTTATTTTAAAAGGTGATGTGCCTGCTGCAAAAGTGGAAAGAGCAGTAAGGTTATCTATGGAAAAATATTGTTCAGTTTCTAAAATGTTGGAAAAGGCAGCTGAGATAAGTTATAGCATTAGCTTAAATGGTAAAGAAATTAATTAAGGTTAATTTATAAGTAGTCCTTGGAAATGGGCAAACTAGGCGTATATTTACAAGACTTAAGTTCTTACTTTTATTTATAAAACGTTATCAAGAAAGGAGGAGGGATAAGACCCTATGAGACCTTGGCAACCCTCCTATTGGAGAAGGTGCTACATTCTACCTCGCTCTGGCGTGGATAGATAACAAAAAGAATTCTTTTCTCCCTTCTTTTTTGATACATATATACTTTATAATATGTCAAAGTTGAAAGAGGCTCTCTCTAAAAAAATATTAATACTCGATGGTGCAATGGGCACCATGCTTCAAGAATATAAATTCTCTGAAGAGGATTTTCGTGGTGTTCGTTTTGCCGATTGGCCAAGATCACTACAGGGTAATAATGATCTTTTATCGCTTACACAACCTCATGCGATCGAGGAAATTCACAGAAAATATTTTCTTGCGGGAGCAGATATTGTAGAAACCAACACCTTTTCAGGAACCACCATCGCTATGGCAGATTACGGCATGGAAGAACTGGTTTTTGAGCTTAATTTTGAGTCGGCCAGGATTGCAAAAAAAGTTGCTCATGAGCTTACTTTAAAAGATCCCACTAAACCAAGATTTGTAGCCGGTGCCATTGGACCCACTAACAAAACTGCGAGCATGTCGCCAGATGTTAATGATCCCGGATATAGAGCCATTTCCTTTGAACAATTATTAGTGGCCTATAAACTTCAAGCTAGAGCTTTGATAGATGGCGGAGTAGATGTTCTTTTGATTGAAACTGTATTTGATACGCTTAATGCAAAAGCCGCTTTATTTGCTATAGATGAATTAAAAGAAGAGCTGAATTCTGAAATTCCTGTTATGATAAGCGGAACAATTACAGATGCTTCCGGAAGAACACTCTCGGGGCAAACTGCCGAAGCTTTTTTAATCTCAATATCACATATGGACTTGCTAAGTGTAGGTTTTAATTGTGCGCTTGGTGCAAAACAGCTCACGCCACATTTGGAAGTTTTGGCTCGAAAAAGCGATTTTGGTATCTCTGCTTATCCAAATGCGGGATTGCCCAACGCCTTTGGAGAATATGATGAAACCCCAGAAATCATGGCCGAACAAATTCGGGAATATTTAGAGAAAGGTTTGGTGAATATCCTAGGCGGATGTTGTGGTACAACTCCGGCACATATAAAAGCGATAGCTGAAATTGCTGAAGAATATAAACCCAGATCGCTTAAAAAAATATTAAACCCTGAAACAATCCTATAAGCATGACTGAATTTAGAGCATTAAAACTTTCGGGTTTAGAGCCACTTATAATAACACCAGAAAGCAATTTCGTGAACGTGGGAGAACGCACCAACATGTCTGGTTCCAAAAAATTTCTCCGATTAATTAAGGAGGAAAAATATGAAGAAGCTATTAGCATTGCGAGGGAACAAGTAGATGAAGGCGCGCAGATCATAGATATAAATATGGATGATGGCTTGGTAGATGGGAAGGCAGCAATGGTAAAGTTCTTAAACTTGATCGTTGCCGAGCCAGACATCGCCAGAGTTCCAATTATGATAGATAGTTCCAAATGGGAGATTATAGAAGCTGGACTTCGGGTGGTTCAGGGAAAATGCGTAGTGAATTCCATAAGCCTAAAGGAAGGCGAAGAAGTTTTTATTAATCAGGCAAAAAAAGTTAAGCGTTACGGTGCAGCCGTAATTATTATGGCGTTTGATGAGTCTGGACAAGCCGATTCCTATGAGCGCAGAATAGAAATAGCAGAGCGTTCCTACAACATACTTACGCAAAAAGTAGGTTTCCCTCCAGAAGATATCATATTCGACCTTAATATATTTCCGGTAGCAACCGGGATGGATGAGCATCGAAGAAATGCGATAGATTTTATTGAAGCAACCCGTTGGGTGAAATCTAATTTACCACACGTTAGTATCAGTGGAGGAGTCAGCAATGTTTCGTTTTCTTTTAGAGGAAATAATCCGGTGAGGGAAGCCATGCATTCGGTGTTCTTATATCATGCTATTAAAGCCGGGATGAATATTGGAATAGTGAATCCCGCAATGTTAGAGGTTTACGATAATATTCCAAAGAACCTTTTAGAACATGTAGAAGATGTGATCCTGGACCGAAGGGATGATGCCACCGACCGACTTTTAACTTTTGCTGAAACGGTAACAGGTTCGGTTAAGGAAAACAAGATTGATCTTTCCTGGAGAGAAAAATCTTTACAGGAAAGAATTACACATGCGCTGGTTAGAGGAGTAGATGCTTATATTATAGAAGATGTAGAATCAGCTAGACTAATTGCTACCAGGCCGATTGAGGTGATTGAAATATATTTAATGACGGGGATGAATGTGGTGGGAGATCTGTTTGGAAGCGGGAAAATGTTCCTGCCCCAAGTCGTGAAATCGGCTAGGGTAATGAAAAAAGCGGTGGCCTATTTACTTCCATTCATAGAAGCCGCAAAAGATGGCTCCACAGGAAAAGGCGCAAAAGGTAAGATCTTAATGGCAACAGTAAAGGGGGATGTTCACGATATTGGGAAGAATATAGTTGGTGTGGTGCTAGGCTGTAATAATTACGAAATTATAGACCTTGGTGTCATGGTGGCGCCAGAAAAGATCATTGAGATCGCAAAGGCAGAAAACGTAGATGCAATTGGCTTAAGCGGACTTATAACTCCGTCCTTAGATGAAATGGTGTTTTTGGCGAAGGAGATGCAACGACAGGATTTTTCTGTTCCTTTATTAATTGGAGGTGCAACTACTTCAAAAGCGCATACCGCGGTTAAAATAGATCCTCATTACAAGCATGCGGTAATTCACGTGAATGATGCATCTCGTGCGGTAAATGTGGTAAATGATCTACTGAAAAAAGAAACCTCGAAACAATATTTTAAGGATATAAAATCAGACTATGAAATCTTTAGAACCAATTTTTTAATGCGTAGTAAAGTGAAAGATTTTCTTCCCTTGGACCTTGCACGAGAAAATAAATTCAAGATCAATTGGAAGAACTCAGAAATTGTAAAACCTAAAAAACTGGGTATTCAGGTAATTGAAGATCTGGACCTTGAAGAGTTGGTTCCTTTTATAGATTGGACTCCTTTCTTCAGAAGTTGGGAACTGCACGGGAAATATCCTGAAATTCTAACCGATGAGGTGGTAGGTGAGCAAGCAACTATTTTATTTGAGGACGCACAACAGCTTTTAAAGAAGCTCCTAAAGGGTAAATTACTGATAGCGAAAGCAATCTTCGGCTTATTCCCTGCGAACTCAGTTCAAGAAGATGATATCGAGATCCATTATTCTGAAGGAAATATAGAGAAGAAACAGGTGTTTAGAACATTAAGACAGCAACTTAAAAAGTATGAAGGCAAGCCAAATTTTGCTTTAGCCGATTTTATTGCTCCAAAAGATTCCGGTATCCAAGATTATATAGGATGTTTTTGTGTAAGCACGGGTTTTGGAACTCAAGAGTTGGCTACTAAATTTGAAGCTGATCTGAATGACTACAACTCCATTATGATAAAGGCTTTATCGGATAGATTAGCAGAAGCTTTTGCAGAATACCTTCATAAAAAGGTGAGAATTGAAGATTGGGGTTATGCTTCCAACGAGGAGCTCACCAACGAAGATTTAATAAAAGAAAGTTATAAAGGAATTCGTCCAGCGCCTGGATATCCAGCCTGCCCGGATCACCTGGAAAAACTCACCATTTGGGAAGTCTTAAAAGTGAAAGAAAATATTGGAGTAAAACTTACAGATAGTTTGGCCATGTGGCCAGCAGCCAGTGTAAGTGGTTATTACTTCGGAAATCCAGAGGCAAAATACTTCGGATTAGGAAAAATAAAAATAGATCAGGTACTAGATTTCGCGAAACGCAAAGAAATCCCTGTTGAAAAAGCAGAAAAATGGTTGAATCCTTCAATTTCAGATCAATAATATTTAGATGAAAATAACAGAACATATTGCTGCCGCGAAAGGCAAAACGCTTTTTTCTTTTGAAATATTACCACCCTTGAAGGGTCAGAATATTCAATCTATTTTTGATGGAATAGATCCTTTAATGGAATTTAAACCTCCATTTATAGATGTTACTTATCATAGGGAAGAATACGTTTACATAGAACAAACTAACGGATTTTTAGAAAAAAAAGTGGTTCGAAAAAGGCCAGGAACTGTTGGGATTTGTGCAGCCATTCAGAATAAATATGGAATAGATGCAGTGCCACATATCTTGTGTGGCGGTTTTACAAAAGAAGACACAGAGAACTTTCTAATTGATCTCGACTTTTTGGGGATCAAAAATGTAATGGCCTTAAGGGGGGATGCTGTTAAAAGCGAGACTTATTTTAAACCAGAGCCAAAGGGGAATTTTTTTGCTTCAGATCTGGTATCTCAGATCTCAGAAATGAACAAGGGGCAATATCTGGATACTCCATTAGAGAAAAACCACACTACAGATTTTTGCGTAGGTGTTGCTGGATACCCAGAAAAGCACATGGAAGCACCAAGTTTAGATAGTGATATAGAAAAGTTGAAAGCAAAGGTAGCTGCGGGTGCAGAATATGTGGTTACACAAATGTTCTACGATAATTCAAAATTCTTTGAGTTTGTGGATAAATGCCGGAAAAGTGGAATTACAGTTCCAATAATTCCCGGACTCAAACCTATTGCCACTAAAAGACAACTCACGAACATTCCACATAGATTTCATGTGGATTTACCGGAAGCTCTAATAAGTTCAATTAATAAATGCAAAACAGATCTTGAGGTTCGCGAGGTTGGCGTAGAGTGGTGTAGCGATCAAAGTAAAGAACTTATTGGCGCTGGAGTAGAAGTTTTACATTATTACTCTATGGGGAAAAGCACGAATATTCATAAAATTGCTTCCTCTATTTTTTAAAATAATAGATTAGATTTGCCCCCTATGAAAAAAATGATATTTGCCCTACTTTTAATTTCTACTGCGGCTACCCAAGCACAAGAAGAAATTAAAAAGTATTATTCCTTCGATGCCAATTATTTTTACGGTACTATTTTAGAGCATAACCCGGATATCGCTCATTTAATCACAGATCATCCAACTGGAATAATTTTGAGTTTTAATAGAAAAACCTATGGTTTAGAAGCATGGGAGCGCAGGTATAACCACCCAGATTTTGGATATTCCTTCTCCTATCAGGATTTGAAAAACACCTACTTGGGAAAGAATTATGCTTTATATGCACATTTTAATTTTTACTTTTTTAATAGAAATATGATGTTTAGAATAGGGCAAGGAATGGCATATACCACCAAACCTTATAATGCGGAAACTAACTATATAAATAATGCATACGGGTCGCGACTCTTGAGTTCTACCTATTTAATGGCGAACTATCAGAAAGAAAAAATCTACAAAGGTTTGGGTGTTCAAGCAGGGGTTTCTATAATTCACTATTCCAATGCTGACTTTAAATCTCCAAATAACAGCACAAACACTTTTACTTTTAATGTGGGATTGAATTATTTGCTGGATTATGAGAATGTTCCAGAATATATAGAAAAAGACCCAAAAGAGAAAAAATATACAGAACCTATTCATTATAATTTTGTGCTTAGAAGCGGGGTAAATACTACAGGAGTTATAGGCTCTAAACAATATCCATTTTTAACGGTCACTGGGTTTGCAGACAAGGTGATCAATCGAAAAAGCACTTTGCAGGCAGGAGCAGAAGTGTTCTTTTCTAAAGCTTTAGAAGAGTTTATATATTTCCAGTCGGTTGCTTTTCCACAGGGAATTACTGAAGGTGATGAGGATTCCAAAAGAGTTGGCGTATTTATAGGACATCAGTTAACCTTCAATAAAATGTCCTTGATTACACAGGTTGGTTACTACGCCTATTACCCGTATGATAATTATGTAGAACGAGTTTATAATAGATTAGGTTTACAACGAAAGATAAGTGATCATTGGTGGGCATCGGCAACGGTTCGATCTCACGCAGCAAATGCAGAGGCAGTAGAATTTTCAATAGGATATAGGTTATGAAGAAGTTATTGTTAATACTTTCAGTTATTTTAATAGCGGGTTGTGATACAGAAGATGCTCCGGGATGTTTTAAAAAAGCTGGAGAAATTGTAAAAGATGAAGTTTCCGTAGATCCCTTTAATGAAATTATTGTGTACGAACGAGTGAAACTTTTCATTCAGAAAGGACCTATTCAAAAAGTGGTGATAGAAACAGGGAAAAATCTACAGCAAGATGTTAACATTGAAGTTATAGATAACAGGTTGAGCATTAGAAATGAAAATTCCTGTAATCTGGTTCGGGACTACGAGCTTACTAAAGTATATGTAACAATTCCAAACCTTACTTGGCTACAGAACAGCAGTGGAAGTGCTGTTGAAAGTTTAAATACCTTAAAATTTAATGATCTTTGGTTGCGCTCTGTGAACCAAGAAAATGATCTGTCAATCCACACCGATGGAGATTTTATTTTAGATCTCGATGTAGAGAACTTAAGAATCACTAACGACAATGTTTCCAACTATTTTCTAACCGGAAAAGTGGAGAATTTTAATGTATTTTTTGCCGCAGGCGATAGTAGATTGGATGCTCCGGATTTATTGGTGCAGAACTATCAAATATTCCATAGAGGAACTAATAAGATGATCTTATTTCCTGTGCAATCTCTAAAAGGAGAATTGCGAAGCAGCGGAAATGTAATTGCTAAAAATAGACCTTCAATTGTGGATGTAGAGGAGTATTATACTGGCCGACTTATTTTTGAGTAGTTAATTCTGAAAATAAAGTTTCTAAATTTTTAGATTTTCTATTAAGCTGAAGGGTTTTTAGTCCGTTATCATGAGCAAAATCGAAAACGGCTGGGCGCATATCCTTACTCGTATCGAATTTTAGTTCATAATGAAATCCGCCAATGTTCTTAGTAGAAACTAGATTGGGTATTGCTTTTAAAGCAACTTCTTCTATTCTATAATCAAATTCTACTTGGATAATTTGCTCTTTTTCATCTCGTAGTTCCTTCATTTTCTTATCTGCCACGATCACTCCTTTGTCTATTATAATCACCCTATCACAAATTGCTTCAACTTCCTGCATAATGTGTGTAGAAAGAAAAACGGTTTTTTCCTTACCAACCTTTAAAATCAAATTCCGAATTTCAGTAAGCTGATTTGGATCTAGTCCTGTGGTAGGTTCATCCAAAATTAGTACTTCGGGATCATGTAATAGTGCTGCAGCTAGCCCAACTCGTTGGCGATATCCTTTAGAAAGTTGCTCTATTTTTTTATTGGCTTCTGGTAAAAGCCCTGTCATGTCTATTACTTCTTCAATTCTGGATTTATCAGATTTATAAACAGACGCATTAAAGGATAGGTATTCCCGTACATACATTTCGGTATATAAAGGATTGTGTTCCGGTAAATAACCAATAGAACGCTGGACTGCTTTTAGATCTTCAGAAAGCAAAATATTATTTACACTCGCTACGCCTTCAGAAGCACTTAAATAACCTGTCAGAATCTTCATTAATGTAGATTTTCCTGCACCGTTTGGTCCTAGAAATCCTACGATCTCACCTTTTTCGATCTGGAAGGTAACCTTATCCAAGGCTTTTTGTTCTCCGTAATATTTAGATATTTCATTAACAGAAATGGACATAGCTAAGCTTTTTTCAAAAGTAAGAATAAATTTATTTTAAAAGGGAACTCACTAAAACGTTATCGTGAAAAAATACAAAAAATTAGAGGTGATGTTAAATTAAATACTACATTAGCATTAGTTAAAACAACAATGAAGAATATAATTACTTGGACTGCATTCTATTATTTTTATTTCTATTACGGAGATAAGATCGGGAGCGTCATGTAATTAAAATTATAAATTATATAAAGAGGTCCTGATTTAATCTAAATCAGGACCTCTTTTTTTTGGAAAATTTAAAATGGAAAAAATAATAGGAATTCAAGGGGTACAAGGCTCTTTTCACCATTTGGTGGCCCAGGAATATTTTGGGACAAATGTGAAGGTGTTAGAATGTATGTCGTTTCATGAGTTGGTGCATTCCCTTGTTGTCGGGGATTCTCAAGAAATCGTGATGGCTATAGAGAATTCTATTGTAGGGTCCATTTTACCGAATTATGCGCTTATAGATGAGCATGACCTTAAGGTAGTAGGTGAACATTATATTCCTATTAACATGAATTTAATGGCTTTGCCAGGACAAGATATCTCTAGTATTAAAAAGGTGTATTCGCATCCTATGGCTTTACTTCAGTGTAAAGAATTTTTTAAAAAACATCCGCAGATAAAACTGATAGAGGATACAGATACCGCTGAAGTAGCTAGAAGAATTTCAGAAAAACAATCCAAGGGAATTGGAGCCGTGGCTAGTAAAATGGCAGCCGAATTATTTGGATTAGAAATTCTTGCTGAAGCCATTCACACTAAAAAAAGTAACGCTACCAGATTCTTAATTGTAAGCAATATAAAAAAAGAGCCTAATGGAATAAAGATAGATAAGGCTTCCTTGAAATTTGAATTAGAAAGCCGAAGAGGAAGTCTTGTATCTGTCTTAAATATTATACGGGATTATAATTTGGACATGACTAAAATACAGTCTATGCCAATAATTGAAACCCCATGGAAATATTCATTTTTCGTGGATTTGATCTTCGAGGATTACACAGAATTCCAAAAGGCTATGGAAATCATAGAAGTGATGACAGAGCATTTGAAAATTTTAGGCACTTACAAAAATAATTTATAATGATCCAAGCAGAACGATTGAACGAGGTGCAGGAATATTATTTTTCTTCGAAATTGAGGGAAGTAAGAGCATTGGAGGCCTCTGGGAAACCCATTATTAACTTGGGAATTGGAAGCCCGGATCTTCCTCCACCTGTAGAAGTAATAAAAGGTTTAAATAATGCCTTAGCAAATCCAGCAGCACATCAATATCAGCCATATAAGGGAACGGCAGATTTTAGAAATGCCATAAAAGAATTTTATAGTAATCACTACGCGGTTAATCTAGATGTAGAAAAAGAAATTCTTCCTCTTATGGGGAGTAAAGAAGGGATCTTACATATTTCTATGGCTTTTCTTAATGAAGGAGACCAAGTTTTAATACCAAATCCGGGATATCCTACCTATTCTTCGGTTACCAAACTAGTTGGTGCAGAACCGGTGTATTATGATCTTAATGAAAAAGGCCATTGGTTACCCGATTTAGAAAGTTTAAAGAAGACCGATCTTAGCAAAGTGAAATTGATGTGGGTGAATTATCCGCATATGCCAACCGGGGCTTCAGCAACAAAGAAGGTCTTTCAAGATCTCGTTGCATTTGCAAAGAAGTATCATATCCTGATTATAAATGACAATCCGTACAGCTTCATTCTTAACAATCATCCTATTAGTATTTTGGAAGCAGAAGGAGCTAAGGATGTAACACTGGAATTAAATTCGCTTAGTAAAAGTTTTAATATGGCCGGATGGCGAATAGGAATGGTATGTGGAAATGAG
>JBBSVD010000034.1:0-22166 GCA_038233835.1 Flavobacteriales bacterium
AGGAGCGGAACAATATATAATTGATGCCTTGAATTGGTGTGGAATCCCCTATGATGAAGGTCCCGGAAAAGATGGTGGATTTGGACCTTATAGACAAAGTGAGCGTGCAGATTTATATCACGAATATGCAGAAAAATTGATTGAAAGCGGGAATGCTTATTATGCTTTTGATACCACAGAAGAATTAGATGCATATAGAACAGATCATGAGGCAAAAGGAAAAACTTTTATCTACAATTGGCACAATCGCTTAAAACTTCAAAATTCCTTGACGCTTTCTAAGGAAGAAGTTCAAAAGAAGTTGGATGCTAAGGAGCCATTTGTTATTCGCTTTAAATCTCCAGAATCTGAAACTTTACATCTCGAAGATGAAATTCGTGGTAATATGGAAGTAGATTCCAGCATTCTAGACGATAAAGTGCTTTTTAAGAGTGATGGCTTGCCAACCTACCATTTAGCAAATATTGTGGATGATCATTTAATGGAGATCACTCATGTGATTCGTGGGGAAGAATGGTTGCCTTCTCTTGCATTACATTATCTTATATACAGAGCCTTTAATTGGGATGCGCCAAAATTTGCGCACTTACCGCTTATTTTAAAACCTCAAGGTAAAGGGAAATTAAGCAAACGAGACGGGGATAAAATGGGGTTCCCTGTATTTCCTTTGGAATGGAAAGATCCTAAATCTGGCGAAATTTCTTCTGGTTATAGAGAAGAACATTACGATCCCAGAGCTGTAGTTAATATGTTGAGTTTCTTAGGTTGGAATCCGGGAACTGAGCAGGAATTTTTCGAATTGGAAGAGCTTCTAGCTGCTTTTGAGATCTCCAGAGTTCACAAATCTGGTGCAAAGTTCGATCCTGAGAAAACAAAATGGTTCCAAGCCCATTATCTTCAAAAAACTGCTGATGCTGAGCTAGCTTCAAAATTTATGAAGATCTTGGATGAAAAAGGCGTTAGTGCAGACTTAGATTATACAACTTCGGTAATTTCTATGTTAAAAGAACGCGCCGTATTTGTAATCGATTTCTGGGAATTGGGAAGTTATTTCTTTGTTGCTCCTACTTCGTATGATGAAAAAGCTTTGAAAAAAGCTTGGAAAGAAGATACTTCAGAAATAATACAGAAATTAATCGATCTTGTTTCTGGAACCTCGGACTTTACAAAAGAAAATGTTCAGGATTCGATTAAAGGTTGGATCACCGCGAATGAAATTGGTTTTGGAAAAGTAATGCAACCCCTTAGATTGGCTTTAGTTGGAAGTTTACAAGGACCCGATGTGTTTGACATCTCTGCAGCCATAGGTAAAGAAGAAACTATAAAAAGATTGAAGACTATTTTAACACAACAATAATCTTTCAGAAATAATACACGACTCCCGCGGTTGCCATGCCTAGATGACCTTCTAGATCTGCTGCTCGGGAGTCTTTTTCTTTTAGACCAGAATCATTGAGAGCATTCAGAAAATTGCTTACACCATATTGATATTGCAGCCATAACTTCACATCTCTAAATCCCATAGAAATGTTCCCAGCAACATTAAGATTCATCCTTTTTACTTCTTCCAAATCCTGAGCGCTAATATTATAATCTTCTACTAAATACTCTTTGTATTGATTTTCTACCTCCCACTTGCTGTTAATTTGCAAAATTGGACCCGCCTCAATGCTTAAATTCTCCTTTATGATCTTGTGTCCGGCAAAAAGATTTAGCTGCACGCCTGTGGTCTTAAAATCGATATTTGCTAGTAGATCGCTATTTAAAGAATGTCCCATAATCCCAGTATTCATGCTGTAAAAATTCACACCATATACAAGAATAAAATTATTATATATATTAGAACGAGTTGTAAGTCCACCCATAAAACCCGTGGTTTTTGTAGTGGTAAAATTGTCACTATTAATACCTCCGTGTGTTACCCCTGCCTGAATACCCAGTTTATTATAACTATCTCCACCATTATTACGCCTTTGAGCATGGGAAAATTGAGTGAAAATAAAAATTGAAAGCATCAAAATTGTTCTAAAATATCGCATCGTAAAAAAACTTAAAAAGTAAATGTAGCCTAAATATTACTATCTTAAGCTCTTAATATTTAGAAGACCAATATGATAACAAATGTTTTGATTTCAATTTTCGTTGTTCTTGCCTTAATTATTCTTTTTACAGGAATTTTTACTGTGAAGCAACAAACTGCAGCAATACTTGAACGATTCGGTAAATATAGAAGCATACGCAATTCGGGTTTGCATTTCAAAATCCCAATTATAGACCAGATCGCAGGTAGAATAAACTTAAAAGTGCAACAATTAGACGTTATGGTAGAAACAAAAACCAAGGATGATGTTTTTGTTAAGCTTAAGATTTCTGTACAGTTTCAGGTAATAAAATCCAACGTTTACGATGCTTTTTATAAGCTAGAAAGTCCGCATGACCAAATTACCTCTTATGTTTTTGATGTGGTTCGAGCTGAAGTTCCTAAAATGAAACTAGATGATGTTTTTGAAAGAAAAGATGATGTAGCGATTGCTGTAAAGAGGGAATTAAACCAGGCAATGTCCGATTATGGTTATGATATTATTAAAACCTTAGTAACCGATATTGATCCAGATGCACAGGTAAAATCTGCTATGAACCGTATTAATGCTGCAGAGAGAGAAAAAGTAGCGGCTGAGTATGTTGCAGAGGCAGAGCGTATAAAAATTGTTGCTAAAGCTCGTGCAGAGGCAGAAAGCAAAAGATTACAAGGACAAGGTATTGCAGACCAACGTAGAGAAATTGCGAGAGGTTTGGAAGAAAGTGTAGATGTGCTAAATAATGTAGGTATCAATTCCCAGGAAGCTTCGGCGCTTATTGTAGTTACTCAACATTACGATACGCTTCAATCTATTGGAGAATCTACCCATAGCAACTTAATATTATTACCTAACTCTCCACAGGCAGGAAGTGATATGCTAAATAATATGATAGCTTCATTTACTGCATCAAATCAAATTGGTGAAGCTATGAAGGAGAAGAACGCTCAAAACATAGCTGCAGCTAAATCCAAAAGACCACCTAGAAATTCAAAACCTGAAGAAGATACAGAATAAGCATTTTTTATAAAATGAAAAACCCGGATGCTCTATAGAACATCCGGGTATTCTTATTTAATTCTGAAATTATTTTGAGGTAATTACCTTTTTAACTCCAAATATCTTTGATACTGCTTTAAGTACAAATGCCTTTTGCAAGATAGAACCCAACACACTTCCAATAAGCGATATTGGTGACAAACTATCTTTTGTGTTTTCTACGCTTAATCTAATTTCTTCTTTATCTATCTGATTCTGAAGTTTTAAGATCTTTAGATCTCTATCAATCTCGTCAAATGAACTATATTCTTTCATATTGTTTAATCGTTAAAGAAGGTTCTAGAAGATTTTATTAAAATGATCTTTTCTATAGGTTTCTTACCGAAGAACCATATAATTGCGAAGACCACTATGTAAAATGCTCCAACAATAAAGAAACCGGCACTAGGAACACCCATCGCGATACCTATACCCAGAGCTAGACCAATAGAAATAAATAAAAGAGCGATTAGACATATAAAACCAAGCAACATCATATTAACTAAAGATATCACACCTTTAATTATCTTTTTATAAAGATCGAGCTTATAATAATCCACACCGCTTTTTGCAAGATCGCGCACATTTTCATTAAGATCGTGAATGCTGTTGGTTAGTTTTTCAAAAGCCATACCCTTATACTACTGCTTTATTTGCTGTGGTCTTAACTTCTTCAACCTTAATATCTTTTTGCAATTTTGCGTTCTGCGTTCTAAGATCTTCTAATTTAGACTCTAAAGCAGATAAAATATCATCAGCCTTATAGCTTGCAGAAGATAAAGTAGATTCTAAACGGGATTCAAAATCTAACTTAGCTTGTTTAGCTTTAGAAGTAAGGTTTGAGCTAGTTTCTTTATATTTTTTATTGAATTTATCTTGAGCTTTCTTAGCATCTTTATTCAACTTGTTTCTAGTTTGCTCTCCGCTATCTGGAGCGTATAACAATCCTATTGCCGCTCCTATTGCAGCACCAGTAACTAATGCTAAAAGTGTATTTCCTGTTTTTGCCATGATTATTTGGTTTTTATAATTAATTCTACAAATTTAAGTTAAACCACGACTAATCCTTGTTAATAACCGGTTAATATGTAAACTTGCTTTACTAAAGTATTCTTAAAGTATTATCCAGACTTTCCAGAATTAACTTAGTTTCTCCCAAGAATCCCGTAAACTAACGGTTCTGTTAAAGATAATATTTTCTTTTGTACTTTCCCTATCAACACAAAAATATCCTATTCGTTGAAACTGAAATTTGTCTGAAACTCCTGCATTTTTCAAACTTGGCTCTACAAATCCGGTAATAACATTTAATGATTCTGGATTTATGAATTCTAGAAAATCCTTCTCCTTATCTGCATCTGGTGCAGCAACGGTAAATAAACGATCGTATAGTCGTATTTCTGCTTTTATGGCGTGAGGTATAGAAACCCAGTGTAAAGTCCCTTTCACCTTGCGTAAAGATTCTTCTGTACCGCTTCCACTCTTACTTTTTGGATCGTACGTACAGTGGATCTCAATAATATTTCCCTCATCATCCTTAATAACATTCTCGGCTTTTATAATATAGGCGCTCTTTAAACGAACTTCTTTTCCAATAGATAGTCTAAAGAACTTTCTATTAGCTTCTTCTTTAAAATCTTCACGCTCTATGTACAATTCTTTCGAAAATGGCATCTCTCTTGTGCCAGCATCTTCATCCTCTGGGTTATTTTCAGTTTCTAACCACTCCTCTGCTCCATCTTCATAATTGGTGATTACCAGTTTTACAGGATCCAGAACTCCCATAACTCTAGGGGATATCTTATTAAGATCTTCACGAATACAGAATTCCAAAAGAGACACATCTATAATATTATCTCTTTTTGCAATTCCAATAGTATCTGCAAATTTTCTGATAGAAGTTGGAGTATATCCACGTCTTCTTAAACCAGAAATGGTGGGCATTCGCGGGTCATCCCAAGAATTAACCACTTTTGTTTCCACCAATTGTAAAAGTTTTCTTTTGCTAACTATGGTATGGCTTAAATTTCTTCTGGCAAACTCTCTTTGTTTAGGAATTAATTGTTCTTTACTTCCTATCTTTTCGAGAAACCAATTGTATAGTTCGCGGTGAGGTAAGAACTCTAATGTGCAGAACGAATGGGAAATACTTTCAATAAAATCGCTTTCTCCGTGTGCCCAATCGTACATTGGATAGATCTTCCAAGAATCTCCAGTCCTGTGATGCTTTTTATGAAGGCTTCTATACATAACAGGATCCCGCATTATCATGTTTGAAGATGCCATATCTATCTTGGCTCTCAAAACATGCGCTCCTTCAAGAGTTTCACCATTTTTCATCTTTTCAAACAGTTCCAAATTCTCTTCCACGCTTCTGTTTCTGTACGGACTATGAGTTCCTGAATTCGTTGGAGTTCCTTTTTGATCAGCGATCTCGGCGGAAGTTTGACTATCTACATAGGCATTACCGCCTTTAATAAGTTCTACAGCCCAATCATATAGCTGCTGAAAATAATCTGAAGCATAACACTCCTTGTCCCATTTAAAACCTAACCATAACACATCTTCCTTGATAGCATCTACATATTCTTGTTCTTCTTTAGTTGGATTAGTATCGTCAAATCTTAGATTTACTGGAGCGTGATAAGATTCTCCGAGACCAAAATTTAAACAGATTGAGGAAGCATGACCTATATGCAGATATCCATTTGGTTCTGGTGGAAATCTAAACTTAAGATCATTTGGTGTGTAAGACCCTTTAAGATCTTCTTCTATGATTTGCTCAATAAAATTGAGGGACTTTTTTACTTCAGACATAATTCAATTTCAAAATATGCCGCAAAGTTATCAAAAATTACGACGGAAAAATCTATAATTTCATGTATTAGGATGCAGTTAAAAAATAAAAAGTAGGATGGATTATAGCTAAATCAACCGTAAATTCATAAAAAATGTATTTTATAGAATATAAAGGCAGAATTAACGTCTGCAGTTTTACCTTTATAAAAAAATATTTTGGGAAAAATAACATTACGAAATATCAAGGTTTTCTCCTATCACGGATGTCTGGATGAAGAGGGTAAAATTGGTAGCGATTATAAGATAGATCTCATGGTAAAAGGGAATTTAACCCATTCTGCTAAGACAGATTCTCTTAGTGATACTATTGACTATGTACATCTAAATAAGATTGTTAAGGAAGAAATGGCTATTCGAACCAAGCTTCTTGAAACTGTAGCAGATAGAATTTTAATAAGAATATTTAATGAACTGGAATTGGTTGAAAAAGCAAAGGTTTCTGTATCCAAAATAAACCCTCCAATTGGTGGCGATGTTGGAATGGTAACTGTTTCAAGTACTAAATCCAGATAGAAATTTGTAGGGGAACAGATAATTTTTATTACATTTGCCAACCCAATTTAATGGCATCGTGGCCGAGTGGCTAGGCAGAGCTCTGCAAAAGCTCGTACAGCGGTTCGAATCCGCTCGATGCCTCCAAAAGCTTCCTTCATAGGAAGCTTTTTTCATTCCTAATATTTAAGGTCTAAAATAAGTTGCTTTTTAATCTAGCTCTTAGTATCTGAACAAGTATTAAGATCAAAAACCACATTTCCGGGTTCTAATATTTCTATTTGATCTTGTAAACGTTCAATCTTCTTAGGAAAAATTCCTCTCGTTATTAAAATTCCCCCAAAAACCACCATTAGTAAACTTATTCCACGTTTCAGCTTAAAGATGCGACCCGGTGTAAGTTTCCTGTTTAATTTTTTAGCCAGCAAGATCTTAAAGATATCCAAAAACAAATAAGTTCCTAAAACTGTTGAAAAGAATACCGCTATTCTATTGGTTTCCATATCTAATGTGGGTCCAAAAACTATGATTAATCCTAACCAAAACCCCAGCACACCAATATTTATGAAGTTTAAAAGGAAACCTTTTGCAGCTAACCCAAAATAATCACTTCTACTTAATTTTCTAACCTCTGGAACATCCTCTTCCATATTTAGAGATTTCTTGGTCTGGATAAAAGACATTATTCCATAAGTGCCTAGAATCATACCTCCAAAAATAAATAATCCAGGTTCATCTTTTAAGCTGCTCAGAATTTTAGAGGTGCTCAAATATGCAATAAAAAGAAAAACGATATCTGCAAGAATAACCCCAAGATCAAAAGATATTGCAGCTCTAAACCCCTTTAATGCAGCTGTTTCCAGTAGTACAAAAAATACTGGACCTAAAAGGAATGCCAAAAAAATTCCCATTGGTATTGCAGCCAACATATCTTGAATCATATAAAAATTTGATTTTCACAAAGATAACTTTTTAGTTTATCTTTTTAATTGTTCCTCCGAAAGTGGTTTTTTCATCGATCTTAGAAGGCTTTCCATAAATATATATAGTTCCACCAGCACGTATTCTTGCTTTTACCAAAGATTTTGAAAAAATACTTGCAGTTCCACCTCCTACTATTCTCACTTCCACTTCATCTCCAATCAAGTTTTCCCCTTTAAAATCTCCTGACCCTTTGATGTCTATATTCTGATTAGTTGCATTTCCTATTACCATAAGATTTCCTCCGGTTACCACACTGGCATATAATTTTTCTACCTCCAGATTAGCTTTAACATCAGATCCCTCTTGCACTCGTAGTTGCAGCATAGGCTGTTTTATCGTACCACAAAGGTCTACTTTAGAGTTTTGTTTAGCTTCAATTTTAACCAGCTGCTTATAGTAAATATTTACAATGGTATTATCTTCATTCAAAAGGTAATCTATATTTAAACTGACCTTTAAAGTTCCATCTTCCACTTTAAGATCTAATTTATCCTTGTTGCTACCAGTAATAATTGCTTTATTTTCATCTGATTGAGAAAAGTTAACTTTTAAACCTTTTGTAACTTCGGCTTGTGTAAAATTTTCTAATTCTAACGTTATCTCCTGTGCATTTAATGCAGAAGTAAGAAATAACAACATTAATAAATATATTGTTTTCATAACATAAATTTTATTTAGACATGGCATTTTATGCCATTCCAGATATTAATCTACTCTTTCTTTTTTTCCTATTAAATTAAAATCTAGATGTCTCTTAACCAGATCTGCATTTTTTACGGTGATATAAACTTCGTCGCCTAATTGGTACATATTCTTAGTTTTTCTACCAACAATTGCATATTGTTCTTCATCAAAATCGTAATGATCATCTTTAATATCCCTCAAACGAACCATTCCTTCACATTTATTAGAAATAATCTCTACATAAATTCCCCATTCTGTAACCCCAGAAATAACTCCTAAAAACTCCTCATCTTTATGATCTAACATGAATTTAACCTGCATGAATTTTATTGAATCTCTTTCTGCATTGGTGGCTAAACTTTCCATTTCACTACTATGTTGACATTTTTCTTCGTATTCCTCCTCTTTTGCTGAAGGTTTTGCATTTAGATAATCTTGCAACAACCTATGTGTCATTACATCTGGATATCTTCTAATTGGCGAGGTGAAATGTGAATAATAATCGAATGCTAATCCATAATGGCCAATATTCTTAGTGCTATAATAGGCCTTACTCATTGTTCTAATGGTTAGGGTGTCTACTAAATTTTGTTCTTTAGTTCCTTGAACATCACTTAAAAGCGTGTTTAAGGAGCTAGAAATCGATGATTTATCTTTTAAATTTATCCTATACCCAAATTTAGATATAACGGTTTGAAGCGTATTTAATTTAGATTCGTCAGGTTCATCATGACATCTGTATACAAAAGTCTTTTTAGGGGTTTGTTTTCCTATGAACTGAGCCACTCTTTTATTAGCCAATAGCATAAATTCTTCGATCAACTTATTAGCTTCTTCAGAAGTTTTAAAGAATACTCCAACGGGCTCATTTTCTTCGTTTAAATTAAATTTTACTTCAACTTTATCAAACGATATAGCTCCTTCCTTCATACGTCTAATTCGCATTTGTTTAGCCATATCGTTTAATACGATCACTGCATCTACAACTTCTTCACTAACAATATATTCATTTTCTCTAATAGAGATTTCCTCTGGAATATTACCTTTTTCGGTTTCAATAATATGCTGTGCTTCTTCATACGCAAATCGCTCATTCGAATTTATTACAGTTCGTCCAAACCATTCTTTGATAACATGTCCTTTCTTATCTATTTCGAAAATAGCAGAAAAAGTATATTTCTCTTCATTAGGTCTCAAAGAACAAGCATTATTAGAAAGTACCTCTGGAAGCATAGGAACAACCCTATCTACCAAATAAACCGAGGTAGCTCTTTCATAAGCTTCATCGTCTAGAACAGTTCCTTGTTTTAAATAATGAGAAACATCTGCAATATGGATACCTATTTCAAAGTTGCCATTTTCGATTTTTTTAAAGCTTAAAGCATCATCAAAATCCTTTGCATCCTTAGGATCTATGGTAAATGTAAGTGTATCTCTAAGATCCCTTCTTTTCTTAATTTCTTCTTCCTGAATGGAAGTATCTATTCCATTTGCAAAATCTTCAACTTCCTTTGGAAATTCATGAGGTAAGCCGTATTGTGCAAGAATTGCATGCATTTCGGTATTATGTTCTCCTGGTTTACCTAAAACTTCTTTTATAGTTCCAAAAGGAGAATCTGCGTTTTCTGGCCAATCTTCCATCACCACAACCACTTTATCTCCATCCTGAGCATCCAACATTTTGTTCTTCTGCACAAAAATATCAGTATACATTTTAGGATCTTGGATGGCTACAAAACCAAAATTGGGTTGCATTTGCAGAACACCAACAAATTCGGTTCTTTTTCGGTTAATAATCCGAACAATCTCTCCTTCAGATTTTCTTTTTCTTCTCTTATTATAAACGTAAACCTCTACTTCATCACCATTTAAAGCTTTATTTAATGAATTGGCAGGTATAAAAATATCTTCTTCCTCTCCATCAACAACAACATAACCGAATCCTTTTGTCGTCATATCAAGTTTTCCTTGATAATATTCCATATTTCCGGCTATTTTAAATTTTCCTCTTTCTTGCTCTTCAATTTGCTTTTTAGCAGCTAATTGAGCTAAATTTTTGATTATTTTATTTCTAGAACTGGCATCATTAAGGTCCAGTTTGGCAGCGATCTGCTTGTAGTTAAACGTAGTACCTGGTGATTTTCTGAAAATATCTATAATACTTTTTGATAGTTTTCCTTCCCCTGCAGGTTGCATTCCTTTACTCTTATTCTTCATATATCTTAATAAACCATAAAATTACAGTTAAAAAGTGACTTTAATTTATTCTTACAATAAAGTTTTGTTAAGCCCTAATACCCTTTATTTATAGCTTTAAACTAAATTCTGAATTGATTTACAGACAATTAGATTTAAAAAAATTAAAAAAAAATTTTTATTTTCTTAAAGTTTTATTAATTTTATACTAACCTCTCTCCCTCTTTTTCCCCTCAAATTTGATTAAAAAGTATTACAAATGAATAAGTCAACTAAAATATCGATAATATTTTTTCTTATTTTTCTTCTGGGAATTTTAGGAGTTTTCACCTTTGTAAATAAAACTTTAAATAAAAATTCATTTATAGTGGTACCATTCACCGAACAATCTACAGTTTCTATTCAATAGCGTTTTTATTTCTACATAAATCTCTATTTATAAAATTTAACCTTTGCCTTTTTTATATAATTACAGCTGACTTTTAGTCTAAATTAAATAAATCGGTTAAACATAACTATTTGTTATACAGTAATTTAAACTTATATAAGGTAATTAATATTTTAAATTTAAATTCTGTCTTTTTTAAGATTTCTATTAAAAGCAGTTTTAAAATACCATAGATAGACCTTCAATAAATTTGAAGTTATAAACACTCATTATATTATTTACTTTTTTATTCTTTTTATAAAATTAAAACTGATGCTTATGATGGCTTGTTAACTTCTAGCATAACTTTATTGATTAAAAATAGGTTTTTTGGATACCAACATTTCAAATTCAGTTGTTAACAGCTTCATATATTTATAAGCAATTGATTCTCTAGCATTTTAAGATTTTCTTAACAACGGTTTATAATTTAATGTTAATAGAAATATCTGAAAACTATATTAATATTTGATGTTCACAATCTGTATTTTGATGCTCATAAGTTCCCTAGAAATTCTATAGTTATAATTTGTAGAAGTGGATCTAATGTTGCTATTCCAAATTTTAAGTAGAAATGCAAATTTTGTTGTTATATTCTAGCATAATCTTATTCACATTTTAACAAAATTAGGAAGTCTTTAATAACAGGGTATTTAGTAATAGTAATTAACAACCTAAATAATAATAGTTAACAACCCATTTTTTACCTTTGTTCAACCATTAAAAACATTAAATATGAAAATTGCAATTGGAAATGATCACGCAGGAACAGAGTATAAGTTGGCTATTGTTGCCTATTTAGAATCTAAAGGTATAAGCCTAACCAATTACGGAACAGATTCTGAGGCAAGTGTAGATTATCCAGATTTTGTGCATCCTGTTGCTAATGATGTAGAAACTGAAGTGGTAGATTTTGGTATCATTATTTGTGGTAGTGGAAATGGCGCTTCCATGACGGCAAATAAACATCAAAGTATACGTTGTGCTTTATGCTGGACAGTAGAGATCACTAAACTTGCAAGACAGCATAACAACGCAAATATATTGAGTATTCCTGCACGATATGTATCACAAACGCAAGCAATAGATATGGTAGATGCGTTTTTAAATACTGCCTTTGAAGGAGGCAGACATCAAAATAGAGTTGCCAAAATTCCTGTAAATCAATAGATGGGTCACAATCACTCACATGATCATTCTCATGTAGTAAAAGGTAAGAACCTTTTATTTTCTATATTTCTAAATATTGGGATTACACTAGCTCAAGTAATTGGCGGACTTTTAAGTGGAAGTCTCGCTTTATTATCTGATGCTCTTCACAATTTTAGTGATGTCTTGTCTTTATTGGTAAGTTATATAGCTAATATTTTATCTAAAAAAGAGGCTTCTTTAAAACACACTTTTGGATATAAACGCGCCGAGATTGTTGCTGCGTTTATAAATGCAGCCAGTCTTATTGTAGTGGCTATAATTCTAATTGTTGAAGCTGTAAAAAGATTTCAAAATCCCGAAACCATCAACTCCAATTTGGTGATCTGGTTATCATTATTAGCAATTGCTGGAAATGGATTTAGTGTATTGTTACTAAAAAAGGATAGTAAAGCCAACCTTAATATGCGCTCTGCATATCTACACTTATTAACAGATATGATGGCTTCTGTTGCTGTATTAGCAGGTGGTTTATTAATGAAATATTATCAAATATTCTGGGTAGACAGCGTGTTAACCTTAGCAATTGCAATCTATCTTATAATTGTTGGTTGGGATTTATTGAGAGATGCCACCAGAATGCTTATGTTATTTACACCTAGCGGTTTGGCTTTGGAAGAAATTGCCGCTAAAATATGCACCATTTCAAAAATTGAAAATGTTCATCATTTACATGTTTGGCAACTAAATGAAAATGAAATTCACTTAGAGGCGCATATAGACTTTTCTGAAGATATTCCACTTTCTCAATTTGATGAAATCATGAAAGAGGTTGAGGAAATGATTTTTCATTCCTATGGAATAAGTCATTTGAATATCCAACCAGAATTTGGAAAATGTGATGATAAAGATCTCATTGCAAAGCATTAAAAAAATAAAAATGAAGATTATAATTAAAACTTTTCAGGAGTTTAGTGTTGAAGAATTATACGAATTACTTGCTTTAAGATCTGAAGTATTTGTGGTGGAACAAGACTGTGTATATCAAGATATAGATGGAAAAGATCTAAAAGCTATCCACGTTCTAGGTTATAAGGATGAACAATTAGTTGCTTATACTAGATGTTTTGATAAAGGATATTATTTCGATCAAGCTTCTATTGGAAGAGTTATAGTAAAACAAGGTCACCGCAAATATGGGTATGGACATGTTATTATGGAAGCTTCCATAAAGGAAATTGAAGAAAGATTCAATACAAGTAATATAAAGATCTCAGCTCAACAGTATCTAATTCAATTTTATGAAAGTCACCAATTTAAACAAGTTGGCGAAGGTTATTTGGAAGACGGGATCCCACATATTGCGATGATAAGATCTTAACTTTTTATTATCTTAAGTAAGAATTTCCAATTAATCAATTTTTTATGAAATCTCTTTTATATTTTATTTTTGCTTCCGTCCTTTTATTGTCATCATGCTCAAAGACTATTGATGCATTAGAAAGTAAAGATTTTTCCATAAATAATTATCCTCAAACATGGAAATTAATAAAAATGACTGGAAGTCAAGAAGGATCTGAAAGTTCTGGCGAAGAGATGGAATGGCAAGAAAATTATGTTTTCAATTCTGATGGTTCATTTGTTAAAACTAGAATTTCTACAGGAGAATTAAAGTCTGCATCTGGGCGATATTTTTTCAATGAAGAAATTCAGAGTTTTATTCTTGACTATGGCAAATCAAACCCGATAATAGGATCTTGTGGTTCTGCCGTTGAAGAATCTCTTTATTACACTAAGGATAGCAAAATTTTACAAAGCAATTGGTGGGCTTGTGATGGACCAGGCCTTTTCTATAAAAGAATAAAATAAGTTAATTTGGAACTCCTTTTTAACTTTTATTGGCATTACATCTAACCAGTTTTATTAAACCTAGACTCACCCGATGCATAGGTGCTAGATGACTTAACGATAACAAAAGAACTATATAGAACTCTAGCTTCTACTTTAGAATATCCGAATATCTTGAGCTATTTCCAAGAATAGCCTGCGCTTCAGTGATCTCTGGATTGTTCTTTACATAATGTTGGTATAAACCATCCTGATAAAAATATCTTTTAATAATTTCATCTGTTAACAAAGTAGAGATTTCTGCTTTTTTAGCATCCAGCCCAGCTTTTTTAGCATTTGCAATTTCTGCTAAAGTTTGTTTGTAATTATCTTTAATATCTTCACCAAAACCTTCTTCTTCAGCAGTTTTTATGGCTTTTGCAAGATCTACTTCGGTTCTGGTTTCGTATTCGAAATTGCTCTTTTCTAAAAAATCTTTGAAAGAATTAAATTCAGCATCTGTAAATTTGAAACTAACAGGATCTTCCATTTTATGGGTATAATAATATTGTGTAGCGTAATTAAAAATAGCATTGCTAGCTAATAACGCATTAGTTATAGCGCTAAATTCCGAAGTCTTTAAAGAAATATCTGGTAACACTCCTCCTCCATCAAAAACACTTCTTCCGTTTTTAGTTTTAAATTCATTGTAATCTTCCACTTTAGTTCGAACCGCTTTCCCTTCCTGATCTCTATCTCTGTAATTCAATGCTTGAATACATCTTCCGCTTGGCGTATAATATCTTGATATAGTAAGTTTAAGCTGAGTTCCATAAGCCAACTCCTTTGGACGTTGTACTAGTCCTTTTCCAAAACTTCTTGCGCCTATAACTACTCCTCTATCCAGATCTTGAATTGCACCAGCAACTATTTCACTAGCAGAAGCACTTCTTCCGTTTATGATCACCGCTAAAGGGATCATGGTATTAATTGGTTCTCTCTCTGTAAAATACTCTCTATTGTATTTTTCTATTACAGATTTGGTGGTAGTAATTAACTGCCCTTTATCTAAAAAAATGTTACATACAGCAATTGCTTCATTAAGCAATCCTCCTGGATTTCCTCTAAGATCTAAAATAATCTTGGTAGCACCTTGACTTTGTAGATCCTTTAATGCTTTTATAGTTTCTGAAGTAGCGTTCTCATTGAATCTTGACAGAACGATGTATCCGGTATTGTTTTCCAGCATTTCATAGAATGGAACCGCCTTAAGGCTAACTAAGCCTCTGGTAAGTTCGGTATTCATCATTTTACCTTGACGTAAATAAGTAAGCGTAATCTGTGAATTGGGAGCGCCATTTAGAAGTTCTGAGGCATTATCTGTGAAATCGGCAACCTTTAGGCCTCCAATCTCAATAATTTCGTCACCAGGCTTTAAACCAGCCTTATCTGCAGGAAAACCTTTATAGGTTTCCATTATTATAAAGCTTTTCTCCTGAATCCTTACTGAAGCTCCAATTCCTTGATATTCACCAGCGGTATTCATTCTTGCAGCCTCTACATCTTGTTCGTTGTAATAGTTGGTATAAGGATCTAGATCTTCCAACATGGCCTTAATGGCGGTATCCATTAATTCTGCCGGGTTGGTCTCATCTACATAATTCATATTCAACTCCTTGAATAATGTAGTGAAGATTTCCAGTTGTTTAGCTATTTCAAAAAAATCTGTTTTAAAAGCTGTAACGCTTAGAAATAGCGTTATACCTATTATTACAACTAAAATTCTTTTAAATATCCTTGTTTTCATGAGCCGCTTCCCTTTCTATTAATTTCTTCATTGTTTCAATAATACAATCTGATATCTCTTTATGATCATATTTTTTACGAGCCATAAATATGAACATGAACGCATACTTTTTGGTTAAGTTGCTTTCTACAAGATACTTATTTTTCCTAAAACCTTCCCGCATAAGTCGCTTCAAATGATTGCGGTCTACCGCTTTTTTAAAATTACGTTTAGGAACAGAAACCCCTGTTTTGCACGTTGCGCTTTTAGGATCTTGCAATGGAAGGTAAATAAGTTTTATAGGAAATTGTTTAATGGAATTTCCTTCTGTAAATAACTTATCTATTAAGATCTTGCTTTTCAGTTTTTCTGAAGAGGGAAATTGTTCATTCATTTGTAGCTGTTGAATTGGCTAAATTAAAAAAATCCGCTTCGGGAATTCCCAAAACGGATCTTCTTTTAAATATAAAGATGCTAATGCTTAAAAAATACTACTTCTCTTCTGTGGAAGCTGTTTCTTTATACACATTGTTTTCTCTGTTGGTGTCTGCCATTAATCCGGTTGGATCTATTTCAATAGAAGTGATATCCTTTTTAGCTTTTTTCAATTCTAAAGTATAATTGCTAGCTCCCCAAGACCAATCTTGAACAACGGTTCTTCTTGCATTATTTGCAGCAGGTTTTTGCCAGTTCATCATAGCTAAAGGAATATAATAACTTTCTTCGGTCCCATCAGAATAACTAACAACAACATCCAGAGGCATTGGCATAATTCCCTTTCGCTCTAAGATTACTTGCGTAGCATTATCTTTTGCTACAACATTATTAATTGCATAATCTATGGTATTTGTAGTGTTAGTCCAGTCGTTTAAATACCAGCTAAGTTCTGCGCCAGAAACTTTTTCTGCAACTCTTATAAAATCGTTTGGTGAAGGATGTTTAAATTTCCAGTCATCGTAATATTTATTTAAAGTTTTCTGAAGATTTTCTTGCCCAATTAGATATCCTAACTGAGATAAAAAGATACTTCCTTTTGTATAAGAAGCTATAGAATACGCCATATTATATTCGAATCTATCTCCGTGAGTAGACATTGGTTGTTCTTTTCCAGATTGTACCAGGAAGTTATATCCTCTATAAGAACCAACAAAAGGATTTAAACTCTCTTTTCCTCCCATTTTTTGTTGCGCCATTCCGGAAATGTAACTTGTAAAGCCTTCGTCCATCCAAGGATATTGGGATTCATTGGTTCCCAATAATTGCTGGAACCAGGAATGCGCAAATTCATGTACCGTTGTTCCTAGTAAGCTATTATAATCCTCTCCTCCTGTAATCAAAGTACACATAGCATATTCCATTCCACCATCACCACCTTGAATTACAGAATACTGTTTCCAAGGATAGGGACCTATATGTGTATTAAAGTAATTTAATGCTTTTGCAGTCTCCGGCTGAATTTTTTTCCAGTTCTCGCTTACTTTAGGATCATTCTTATATAAGAAATGAAGCGTTACTCCACTTTCAGTTTTTAAAGTATCATGGATATACTCTGGATCTGCAGCCCATGCAAAATCATGTACATTTTCTGCTTTAAAATTCCAGGTTAATTTATCTCCTTTGGCTCGTTTAACTTTAGTTCCTTCTTTTTGGTATCCGTAACCAATTTCATCGGGATTTTGCAAAACTCCTGTTCCACCTAAAATATAATCTTTATCAATGCTTATTTTTACATCAAAATCTCCCCATACTCCAAAGAATTCTCTGGCGATATATGGATCTGCATGCCATCCTTCAAAATCATATTCAGCTAATTTAGGATACCACTGCGTCATAGAAAGTGCAACACCATCGGCATTGTTTCTTCCAGATCTTCTAATTTGAACAGGCACTTGCCCCTTGAATTTCATCTTTAGAGTGGTAGATTTTCCAGGCGCAAGAGGCTCAGCCAAAGTTACTTGAAGCACAGTACCTTTTTCCATGAACTTTAGATCCTTTCCATCTTGCTTTAGGGAAACAGCTCTTAAATATCCAATTTCATTAGGCTTAAGTTTGCTTATTCTGCTTTCATATTTTGGCTCTTCCTTGGTTCCTAGGTTGTTCACCATTCTCCCATCGGGATCAGAAATTGTTTGTAACCTCATGTCCATTTCGCTTCCCGGTTGAAAAGCATTGAAGAACAAATGATAGAAAACCTGATCCAAGGTGTCTGGTGAATTATTGGTATACTTTAATTCTTGATCTCCAGTGTACTGAAAGTTTTCCACATCCATGTCCACATCCATCTTGTAATCTACATGTTGTTGCCAATAACAGGATTGGTTTTGGGCATTCGCCCAGATGCTTATAAATAATGTAATTGCTATAAATATTCTTTTCATAATGTATTATTTCGATTCTTTTTCAGCTAAAATTAATGCGTTGTATAAGTTTACCATTTTTCCAGAAACAGAGAGATCTGTAAATTTCTTGTTCATGGTGTTTTCACTTACCACTACTGAAGCTTTTGTAGAAATACCACTATTCATGATAATTTGTTTTACTTGAGCTGCAGATAATTTTGGATAATAAGATCTAATTACGGCAGCAACCCCAGCAACTGCAGGTGCAGCCATAGAAGTACCTTGTAAGAATTCATAAGTGTTATTTGGTGTAGTAGACCAGATCTTTGTTCCTGGTGCAAATACATCTACATTCGATTTTCCGAAGTTTGAAAAACCTGCAACCAATCCAGATCCATACTCATAATTAAGAGCTCCAACCGTCAATACATTATTAACAATTTCGTTTGAATTTTGAGGAGTTTGATCGTTTGGATAAACCATTTTAGTGTCTAAGTCCAAACCTTCATTTCCAGCTGCATTTACAATAAGCACATCTTTAGAAGCTGCATATTTTAAAGCATCAAAAACAAATTCAGGATTAGGTGAAAAGTATTTTCCGAAGCTAGTGTTTATCACTTTTGCTCCATTATCTACCGCATATCTAATGCCGAGTGCAATATCTTTATCATATTCGTCACCATCTGGAACTGCACGAACAACCATGATCTTCACATTGTTGGCAACTCCATTTATTCCTAAATTATTCCCTCTTTTTGCAGCGATAATTCCTGCAACGTGAGTTCCGTGCTTAATATCTTCCTTATCCTTAGTTGGACCGGTTACATCATTATTTCCGTATTTGGTATCCTTTATATTATAAGGGTCGTCTCCAACAATAGCTCTACCATCAAGGTTTAAATTGAAATGCGTATCTAATCTATTGGAGAAATATTCGATAGCTTCATTCAATTCTTTTAATGCTTCTGGAATATTTTCATTCACATTATTCTGAATCTGAGAAAGCATACCTTTATACTGCTGCATTTCTGGGGTAGTAGCCTCCATAGCTGCTAATTCTCTTTTGGTATAATCTTCTTTCCCAAGTTTAGCTGAAACTGCTTTATGAGCAACAACCAATTGTTGTTTTATTTGCTCATATTGAGTTTTATTCTGCACTGTTTCACTGTATTCCTTATCATACTCGGCCTTTGCGCTAACATAAACATCATATTCCGCTCTATTAGATGAACTTATTGAGCTTGCAGGTTTTCCATCATATTTAGGCTTCAATCTTTTTAAGATACGGGTGTATTCTAGGTTTTCCTTTACAGCATCACCAAGAAAATTCCAGCCATTTATATCATCTATATACCCGTTATTGTCATCATCTTTTCCGTTATTTCTAACTTCCTTAGTATTTACCCAAACAACACTTTTTAGATCTTCATGAGTAATATCTACTCCGCTATCTACAACAGCGACTATAACCTGATTGCCAGTCTTGTTTTTTATAATTTGGGCATAAGCCTTATTAACGCTCATTCCGGGAATGGTATCCAGTACAAGATCATACTCACCCCAATTCTTTAATTGGGTATCTGTAAGCGGCGTAATTTTTAATGGGATCTCATCTATATTTCCTACAGGTGTAGAAACGAGAACAGGATTTGTAGTACCACAGGCAGCGAATGTAAATGCTATTCCTGCAATAAAAAGGGGTTTAATAAAGGGTATTTTCATATATAGTTTTAGTTAAAAAGTTCGTTAAAAGTAAAAGTTTTATCTAGCCTTACACCTTTTTCAGTGTTTTTAAGGGTAATTATTTCATTATGGGCATCATGTTCCAGAAAAAGATAGAACTTTTCATCTGCTGCCTTATTTAAAAATAGCTCCTTTTCATTCAGGGTTAAAAGTGGTCGGGTATCATAGCCCATTACAAAGGGTAATGGAATATGACCGGCAGTAGGAAGCAAATCTGCCATAAAAACCAATGTCTTTCCTTGATATGAAATATGAGGGATCATTTGTTTATCTGTATGTCCATCTGCAAAAAACACACCAAAGCCGAGTTCTTTGGAAGAGGTAAAAGATTTATCAGCTTCCTTCTCAAGGAAATGTAGCTTTGCACTTTGCTCCATTGGGATAATATTTTCTTTCAAAAATGAGGCCTTTTCACGAGCATTGGGTTTAGTTGCCCAATTCCAATGATCTTTATTACTCCAAAATCGTGCATTTTTAAAAGCCGGTTCATATCCGGTCCTATTTTCATTCCATTGCACACTTCCTCCGCAATGATCGAAATGAAGGTGTGTCATAAATACATCGGTGATATCATCTTTATGAAATCCGTGTTGTTTCAAAGATTTATCGATGGAGTGATCTCCCCATTGGTAATAGTAACCAAAGAATTTTTCACTCTGCTTGTCACCCATTCCTGTATCTATCAGGATAAGTTTATCTCCATCTTCAATCAACAAACATCGCGCGGCAATATCGATCATATTATTCTCGTCTGCTGGATTGGTCTTATTCCATATAGGTTTGGGTACCACTCCAAACATGGCGCCGCCGTCCAACTTAAAATTTCCTGCTTCAATTGGATATAACTTCATTATATTCGGTTTAATGATGCAAAGTACTAAAAGCGCTATACTTACTTATTGGGAGTAGTTCAGAATTTAATCTTTTTAACAAAATATTGAGGATTGGATTAACTTATCATAGAATATTTTACCCGATGCATAATCTTCTGTATTTAATTAAAAGAAACACCCTATTTTTGCATTTTTAATTCTATTTTACCTTAAAGTTAAATTGAAGCCCCACTATTTTAATTGAGGGCTCAGGAAATATCAATTTTTAAGCAAAAAGAAAGATCGCTTCTGCCATCTTTAATTAAATATTTTTTGAATGCTAGAACTCGCAGGTTTAATAATATTAGGAATATTGGCACAATGGATGGCGTGGAAGTTAAAGATCCCAGCTATTCTCCCACTTATATTAATAGGGCTTTTTGTTGGACCTATTTCTACTTTACTTTCTGAAGATGGCACCAAGTGGTTGGAGCCTATTTGGAATGGTGAGGAAGGATTGTTCCCAGGAGAGAGTTTGTTCTATTTTGTTTCCTTAGCAATTGCTATCATACTTTTTGAAGGTGGTTTAACACTTCGAAAAAGTGAAATTGGCCACGTAGGCCCTGTAATTCTCAAACTTATTAGTGTAGGTGTTGTGGTTACCTTTTTTGGTGCAGGAATCGCGGTTCATTTTATTTATGATTTTTCTTGGGAAATTTCTTTCCTCTTTTCCTCTTTAATTATAGTTACCGGACCCACTGTAATTACCCCTATTTTAAGAAATATTCCACTTAAAAAACATGTTTCCTCCATTTTAAAATGGGAAGGAATTCTTATTGACCCAATTGGAGCCTTGGTTGCCGTATTGGTGTACGAGTTTATTTTAGTGGAAGGCGGACAAGACTTTACGCAAACTGCACTTATAGAATTTGGAAAAATTGTTTTATTCGGATTCACCTTCGGATTCACCTTTGCTCATGTTTTAGCTTTTTCAATTAAAAAAGATATTATCCCGCATTATTTACTGAATGTTTTTACACTCGCAACAGTGTTGGGAGTTTTTGTGCTTTCAGATATTTTTGCACACGAAAGTGGACTTCTAGCAGTAGTAGTAATGGGAATGGTAATGGGAAATACCAAATTACCAAACTTAAAAGAACTTTTGTATTTTAAAGAATCCCTAAGTGTCCTTTTAATCTCCATTCTTTTTATACTGCTGGCTGCCAACATGGAAATGGACGATCTAATGCTTATTTATAATTGGAAAGCCTTAATTCTTTTTGGAATTGTGATGCTTATAATTAGACCTTTAGGGGTTATTCTGAGTTCAATTGGTTCAGGTTTAAAAATCAATGAGATTGCCTTTATAAGCTGGGTAGGACCAAGAGGTATCGTGGCTGCAGGTATCGCTTCATTATTCGGACTTAAATTAGCTAGTGAAGGCGTAGAAGGCGCAGAGTATATTACTCCTTTGGTATTCATGATTGTACTATGTTCTGTATTGCTGAACGCTACAACCGCAAGATTATTCGCAAAATTAGTTGGCGTTTTCATCACCAATTCTGAAGGGATCCTTATTATTGGAGCATCTTCGGTTTCAAGGATGATTGCCAAATATCTAAAAGATAATAAAAGGCATGTAGTACTGGTAGATAATAACTTTTCTAACATACGAAAAGCAAGAGCCTTGGGAATTGAAGCTTTAGAGGGAAGTGTATATTCCGACGATCTTTTAAATAATATAGAATTAAG
>JBBSVD010000035.1:0-21646 GCA_038233835.1 Flavobacteriales bacterium
CCTGTAAAATTTTATAGATAGAGTAGTAATAAGTATTGAGCAATTAAGCATACTTATAAGGATAAATTCCTTTCGATTTACTGGAATAGATAAGTACAAACTATTATGGGAGGCTCATTTTAAACTGAGTAAGAAACCTAAAAAACCACATCAGATTCCGCTTTTTATTCCACAACATAGAAAATTCAAGTTACCCGCATTACAAACTACCCGTCTGGAAGAAGCTTTTGAGCAAATAGAACTCTTGGGATTTCCGCTTTGTGCCATTTTTATTTGCTTTTAGAGCAGCCAAAAAATAGGTATGGACAGAAAGACCTCTCACAATTTCTCAACAAGGAAATATTGATCTATGGGTATTTGGTAACCGTAAAAAACACCCGAACAGCAAAAGGAAAACCCATGCACTTTGGAACTTTTATAGATCGGGATGGTTATTTTTTCGACACTATTCTCTTCCCTCCTGTTGCAGAAAAATACAATTTTAGAGGTCGAGGTATTTATGCGATGCTAGGAAAAGTTACCGAAGAATTCGATTTTTTTTAAGCATTGAAGTGAGTAGAATGAGAAAAGAAGCCTACATCACCGATCCTAGATTCTCTGAAAATAATCTAGCCACTGGTCACCGCATAGAGAGAATGAAAAGTCTAGAAGATAAAAAAGAATTAAAGCTAAACGAAAAAGAATAACTATGTCCTTTGAAAGAATAAAAGAAAAATTGAACATCTTGGCAGACGCTGCTAAATATGATATTTCCTGCTCAAGTAGTGGTAGCAAAAGAGCCAACAAAGGAGGTTTAGGAAATAGCGATGGCGTTGGTATTTGCCATAGTTATACAGAAGATGGACGCTGTGTGTCTCTATTAAAAATACTACTGACCAATCACTGTATCTTCGATTGTGCCTATTGCGTAACCCGAAAAAGCAACGACATAAAACGAGCAGCCTTTAAAATTGAAGAAGTGGTAAGTCTCACAATGAATTTTTATAGGCGTAATTACATAGAGGGGCTTTTCTTGAGTTCTGGCATTTTTAAAAGCCCAGATCATACTATGGAACGCTTGGTTCAAGTAGCTAAAAAATTGAGGTTGGAAGAGAATTTTAACGGATATATTCATTTAAAATCTATTCCAGGAGCCAGTGACGAATTGATGAGGGAAGCAGGTTTATACGCCGATAGGCTTTCAGTAAATATCGAGATCCCAACTATTTCAGGATTAAAACTTCTGGCACCAGATAAAAAGCATGAAGATTTTATAAAGCCTATGGAGGCAGTAAAAAATGCTATTCAGATCTATCAAAGCGAAAAAAAGATAATAAGAAGCACTCCTAAATATGCTCCAGCAGGCCAAAGCACTCAAATTATTGTTGGGGCAACAGGAGAAAGTGATCGAGATGTTATGTATTCCGCAGCTTACTACTATAAGAAATTCAATATGAAAAGGGTTTATTACTCTGGTTATATTCCGGTTGCTAACGATTCCAGATTACCTGCACTTGGCAGTCCTGTCCCCCTTCTTCGCGAAAACAGGCTTTATCAAACAGATTGGTTATTGCGGTTTTATGGCTTTGATATTCGGGAGCTTTTAAATGAACAACACCAAAACCTGGATCTGGATGTAGACCCTAAACTAAGCTGGGCATTGCGCAACCAAAACATCTTTCCTTTAGACATTAATAAGGTAGACAAGCAATTGCTCGCCAGAGTTCCAGGAATAGGAATGAAATCTGTTTATAAAATAATTGAAGCCAGGAAATTTAGAAATCTCAATTGGGAACATCTCAAAAAAATTGGAATTGCTGTTAATCGAGCTAAATATTTTATTACGTGTAATTCTAGTTCTTTTGAAAGGAGAGATCTAAGCCCTGTACAAATAAAAGGACTTATCCTTCAGAATTCTTCAAGCAAGTTCAGGGATGATTATGGAATTCAGCTAAAACTTTTCACACCATGAATACTATAGTTAACTTAGGCTATGATGGCAGTTATGAAGGTTTCTTGACCTGTGTGTTCCAGATATTTGAGCAAAATTTAGAGGTTCATACTATTAGCTTGGAAAGTTTATTGCAAACTAACATGTTTGGAGGAAATGAAGTGGTTATAACCGATCTTGAAAAAGCTAAGCGGGTGCAAGTTGGCTTGAAGAAAAAAATATCCGCTTCCGGAAATAAACAAATTTATTGGGCTTTTTTGAGTGAGAAAGAAGGAATTGAAATGGATCTGTTACTATACATTCGGCTTGCATTTAAAGACAACTATTTTTCGGCAAAAGATTTTGGAAATCATATTGTTCTAAAAATCAATCAAATTGGTAAACAAGTACATAGAGAAAAGCATAGGATGGAAGCTTTTGTAAGATTTAAATTAACCACTGACGAGATTTTTTTTGCTACAATAGAACCAGACTTTAACGTTTTACCGATCATTTTAGACCATTTTGAAGCACGCTACGCAGACCAAAAATGGATAATTTATGATTTAAACAGAAATTTTGGCCTTTTTTATAATCTTCAGGAAACCAATTATATAAATCTATCTTTCAATGATTCCATTTCCACAGAAAAAAATAACTTCAGTATTTATAAGGCTTCAGAGATAGAATTTCAAAAATTATGGCAAGAATATTTTTTCAGCACCAACATAAAGTCCAGAAAAAACATGAAATTACATCTTCAACATGTTCCAAAAAGGTATTGGAAATATTTAACTGAAAAGAGTACTTGGCAAAATTAAAAATTAGTTTAAATTTGCTGTTCAACTAATTAAACATATTTTAAAATGAAAAAATTATCTTTATTATTATTAGCTGCAGTATTCTCTTTATCAATCTATTCTTGTAGAGAAACTACAGAAGAGAAAACAGAAGATGCAGTAGAAGCAATGGGTGACGATATGGAAGATGCAGCTGATGAAGCTGGAAATGAAATTGAAGCAGCAGGAGAATCTGTTGACACTGAATTGGAAGAGGAAGTAAATGGAACTGATGATGTAAATGGTGACGACGATTTGTAGTCCTTTACATTCATAATTTTCTAAAGCCATCTTAATCTTATTGAGATGGCTTTTTTTAGTTTAACTATTAAACCTTAATCACATGAAAAAATTATTTTTATTCTTATTTGCGGTAGTTTTTGCTACTTCAATTTACTCTTGTAGAGAAACTACTCAGGAAAAGACTGAAGACGCATTAGAGTCTATTGGTAAAGACATCGAAACAAATGCTAAAAAAGCAGGTAAGAAAATTGAAGCTGGAGCAGAAAAAGTAGCAGACGAAATTGATGAGGAAGTGCACAACACCGATGATGTAAATGGTGAGAATCAGTAATTACATTTGAGAGGAAAAGCCTTATTCAATTTATAGTATGTAAATAATGCCCCCAATCAGTATCTAACTGTTGGGGGCATTTTATATGGGAAGCTTTTTTATTTTAATAGAAAATCTGAACTCAAGAACCTCGGGGGCAAGCCCACGAAATATGAATTGGAAAATATTTTTAAAAACTCGAGGCGAGCCTCGGGGGAATTAAACCCTCAATGAGGGATTAAAAATCGACTGTTAGACCCGCATCTATTCTTGCAACAAGATCATTCCAGTGATATTTGGTTAAAGAATCCTTATTATTGTTTTTCCTTGCACGGATATCATTTTTCAACCGCTCCATTTCACCACGCATTAAAGCGATAATATCCGATTTTAATACTGCTTCATTATCATCCCCTTTTAACTGCTGAAGGTATGAAGAAGCGGCATCTACATAAGAACGCTGTAAATTCCTCCTATATGCATCTGTCTTTCTATCTGAATATAATTCACTGAAGATCCCCTTTCGCAGGTCGTCCATCAATTCTACCGCCGAATAGGCTTCCTTGCCATTCATTTGTTCATTGCTCACCATTCTCTTCAGTCTGTCCTCATCAAGAAGATTGTTAAGCGCTCTGGTTTGTAAATTTTGCACACGTTCAATTGCCCCCGATGCTTCAATTCTATTCAAAATTTCCTGATTTAGTAACCAGTCGGGTGTTGTGAAAGCATGATTATTTAAAAAATTCACTGCATTTTTTTGAATCTCCTTGGAAACATCTCTATAAACAGCCCCTTCCTGATTTGCAGTTTTCAGTGTTTCATTAATTCCTCCTACATTAGCAACCACATGGTTTACATAACCCCTCCATAATTCGGTTAATTCCCCGTATACTTCATCAAGGTCTTCATAATCTACACCATCCTTAGAAGTCCATTCGATAAGATTGGGAACTACTTTTTTTAAATTTGCAAGTCCATATGCACTTGCCTTCACTTGGTCCGATCCTAAACTTTCTCTTTGGGACTGTGGATCTACACCATCGTATCCACCTCCAAACTCATACATCCTGTCCCCTGCTTTATCAAGTATCCATTTATCCAGAATTGGCTTTTCTTCAATTGGACTATTTGCTTCTGGAATATATCTATAACCCCAGTTGATGGCATAAAGATCATAAGGCCCCATCATCCTGATGTAGCGCACTCCTTTATCCTCGGGTTGTGCAACATAATTCACCCTTGCATAATCCATAATAGAAGGAGTTAAACCAAATTTCTGAGTAAATTCAGCTGAACGAAGAGAATCTGTAGGATAGGCCGAGCTGGCTTTCATATTATGGGGTAATCCTAGGGCATGTCCTACTTCGTGAGCAATTACCATTCTCATCATTTCTCCAATTTCGGCTTCAGGAGTATTTAAAGTTCTGGCAGCCGGATTCTGTGCTCCAGCTTCTATCATGAATCTGTTGCGGTAAGACCGTAGGTGATTGTGATACCATATGATGTCGCTTTCTATTATTTCTCCTGTACGCGGATCTGATACAGATGGACCAGTTGCATTCCTTGTAGTACTTGCAACATATCTTACTACTGAATATCTTATATCTTCTGGACTAAACTCCGGATCTTCCTCTTTGCTAGGTGGATCTTTAGCTATAATCGCATTCTTAAATCCTGCTGCTTCAAAAGCTGCGTTCCAATCTTCGATTCCCTGCTTGAAATAGGGTCTCCACTTTTTTGGTGTTGCCGGATCTAGGTAATAAACAATAGGCTTTACCGGCTCTACAAGTTCGCCCCTTTTGTATGCTTCAATATCCTTTGGAACTAATTGCCACTTCCTTATAATTTTGTAATCCTCAGATTTGAGTTCATCCGAATTATAATCGTATTTCTTGATGCTAAACCATCCTACTCTCTCATCTGCCAATCTAGGCTGCATTTTTTCATCTGAAAGTAAGATCATGGACTGATTCATAAGCAAAGAAATAGTCCCAGAATCATCATTTTCCGGCGGCTCCTCTGCTTCATAAGTCATTACATGTTTTACTTCAATATTTTTCGGAAAAGATTGAACAGATTCAATATATGAACGATTTTGATCTAGTTTTTTTACTTTATACCTTTTTTTAAGAGAACTTGAGATGCCGTTGATAGCTTCAATATCAGTTTCAAATAAGCTGTTTACTTCAACAACTACAGCCGTGGAATCAGAATTATAAGCATCTATTTTGGTGCTGTAAAGGATTGGGAAAAAATTATTTGCAGCAACAGACTGATATATAGGAGAATTTTCATCACTCTCATTCTCAAAACTGATGATCTTCACATCTACATTCTGTCCTCTTTTAACCCAACGTACAACCTGTTCATTTACTTTAGAACCAGCATTTACATAGCCCCCACCAAATCCAGCTGGGACTTTTGCGATCCTGCTTACCAAAAGCATATCTTTCTCAAGCAGGCCGAGCGGAATTTCATAATATAATTTGTCCCCTACTCTGTGACTGGTGAACAACCCTTCATCACTTTTAGCTGCTGAAGTAATCACCTCCCGATAGGGTTTTAAACCTTCCTCTGCTTTTTTAGAATTAGTTGCTGATGCTGTTTCCTTTTCTTTTACGCCAGTAATTTGCCCCTGACTCTGGCATCCTAGAAATGCGATTGCCAACAAGCCAAGTGCTGCTATTTTTTTGATCATATTTATTTTTTAAAACCCTAATATAAGAAAACGTTAGATGGAATAAGGAAAAAATACGTTCTGCCAAAAGAATCCAACAATCCCTAGGGCTTCTAAAAGGGAAGGCAGTAAAAATTTATTTCATTTTAAATGATTCTCTAAACTAGATAATTTTTGTGTTGATTAATAAAGCATCTCTTACAACATTTGTGAACTCGTGTGTTCAATGTATTCATTTCAGCATAGATAGGAAATAAATAAAACTGCAATCCTAGAAGTTCACGAATGTGATAATATTAATCTGATCGCGACTGCTCGTTTCAAAAAACTGATTCATATAACCCAGCTCTATACGAATATTCTTATTTAAGTGATAGCCAAAACCACCATAAACCCTATTTCTATCGAATATAGATGATTCAGTATTCAGAAATATTTCATTGTAAGCTGAAAGGTAAACTTTCCTGTTTTCTTTCTCTGCATTTCCTAAAGGAATGTTCAGACTTAAAAAGTATCGAAATCGCATCTTATAATCATCTTCAACAAAGCGTTGTTCAAAACGGTAGCGGTGATTTATATTTACAATTCCTACATTCTGTTTAGAAGTGAATTGTTGAAAAATTCTATGCTCATTTATGGATATTTTATCATCCGTATCCGCTAGGTAGTTTTCAGATAAAATGTAACCATACCCAATGAGGAAATTGTTATTGCCCTCATTAAATGTATAACCCAATCCTGTTCTTAGAAGTAACTGTTCTAGATCGCCAATGGCGTTGTAGTTTCTGTATTGAACTTCGTTGTGGACATTCCATTTTTGATCTATCTTTTTATTTCCAATATATATTAACCAATTACCGAGGTCGCTATCTTGGGCCTGTGCAAAAAAAGGCAGCATTAACCCTAGAGTCAATGCTACCATCTTTAAATTTAGTTTAGTTATTCGCATTATTCTTTATTTATTCATAAAAATCGACTGCACCTGTATTGATATCATACATCGCACCTATAATATTAATCTCACCACTGCTTTGCATTTCTGAAAGAACATCACTTTCTTTCATGATTCTATCTATTGTAAGCTGAACATTTTTAGCTGATACATTGTCTACAAATTCTGAATTTGAAGAGTTCCGTTTATTAGGATCTTGTGGTTCTTTAACTGCTACTACAGCTGGTTTAATTTTCGCCAACATGCTCGTTAAATTTCCAAGTTTAGCATCGTCGCAAGCACCTTTCACCGCGCCACAAGCAGTATGTCCTAAAACCACTATTAACTTGGTTCCAGCAAGTTTGCACGCGAATTCCATACTTCCAAGAATATCCTGGTTTACAAAATTGCCTGCTATCCGTACACTAAAAATATCACCCAACCCTTGATCGAAAACCAACTCGGCTGAAACCCTGGAGTCAATACAGCTTAAAATGGTGGCAAAAGGAAATTGCCCATCGCTTGTGTCGTTAACTTGCTCCAATAGATTTCTGTTGGCTTTTAAATTATTTTGAAATCTAACATTACCTTCCCTTAAAAAGTTTAATGCTTTCTCTGAGGTCATTGTAGCTTGTGTTTCTTTTGTATGTGCTTTCATAATTTGTGTTTTTTAATTAATTAGTTGTTTTAAGCTGAATTAGATCTTAGCTTGAAAAATTCAATATAGCTCGGTGGGTTTTCAATAATTCCTCGCTCTGAAATTAATTTTATGTTTATGTTTCTTTCCTTAGCCTTAAATGCAAAATCATCCAAAATTTCTATAATGTCATTGTCTAAGTACCTAGTTTTTCTAACGTCCAGCTCCAATTTGGAGTTCTCCGGCAGGCTTTCCAGTTCCTTTAAAATTGCACCCTTGTTAAAAAAGGTAACCTCTTCTGCCAGGGTCATTTTAATAATACCATTTTGAACACCTTCTCCTTCCATGTGCAAGAAGTGTGAATTTTGATAACTCTTTATCAAAATAACTACAATTCCTACTGCTAATCCTAAACCTATTCCGTAAAGCAGATCGATAAATACAATTCCTAATACCGTTACTGTAAATGGTATGGATTGTTTCCACCCAAGGTCGTACATTTTTTTGAATAAGGCAGGTTTTGCCAACTTATACCCGACAATGAGTAAGATGGCCGCCAATACAGATAATGGAATCATATTCAATAAGCGTGGAATTAATATTACAGAAATTAGCAATAAAAAACCATGTATAATTGTAGACATCTTGGTTCTTCCTCCAGACTGAATGTTGGCGGAACTCCTTACAATTACCTGGGTAATTGGTAAACCGCCTATCATTCCAGAAATAATGTTTCCGGTGCCCTGGGCCAGCAGTTCCCTATTGGTTGGTGTTACATTTTTATGAGGATCCATTTTATCTGTAGCTTCCACACAAAGTAAGGTTTCTAAACTAGCAACCAAAGCAATTGTAAATGCAACAACCCATATTTCCGGATTGCCGATAGCACCAAAATTAGGAAAACTGAATTGCCCTAAGAAAGAAGAAACATCTTCTGGTATGGGTACACTCACTAAATGAGATTGAGTTATTGCCAATGCATCATTAGATTTTGTCACCAAAAAGAAAATAATCCCTGCCGCTACAGCAACCAATGGTCCCTGAATAATCTGAAAAATCTTTGATTTTTTAGATAATACCTTATCCCATAATAATAAAATAGATAAGCCGATAATACCGATTAATGCAGATCCAGGTCGAATATAATTCACCGTTTTAAATATTTCGGAAATAGTGTTTTCGCCATCTATTTGAAAAAACGAGAAATCACCCTGTGGATCGGCATCATATCCAAAAAAATGAGGGATTTGTTTAAGAATGATAATTATCCCAATTCCAGTAAGCATTGCCTTTATAACCGATGATGGAAAATAATATCCAATTATACCAGCTTTTAGAATACCAAAAACTAATTGTATCACACCCCCTAAAACAACAGCCATCAGGAAATTATCGAATCCCCCTAAAGAACCTATTGCTGTTAAAACAATTGCAGCCAAACCTGCTGCAGGACCACTTACCCCTATTTTTGAACCGCTTAAACCGCCCACTATAATACCACCAATAATCCCTGCTATTACACCAGAAAATAGTGGTGCTCCACTTGCTAGGGCTATTCCTAAACATAAAGGCAATGCCACAAAAAATACTACAATACTAGATGGAATATCGCTTTTTAAGTGTGAAAAAATATTATTATTCATTTTTAAAAATATTTTAAATTTACAAATTGTGGCGCAAATATAACAATACTTTTTAAAATGATAGTAACACTATCATAAAAAATTGTTATACCTTTGTATCGGTGATTTATAAACCCCAGATAATTCAAGATAAAAATACTACAGCTTCACTTACTCTTAAATATGAGCATACAAATAAGAATTACTTTAAATGAAGGTTTATACCTCAAAGACCCACAAGATTCAAAACTTGGTAAAAATATTATTCAACATAGTATTCTTTTGATAGATGAATTTGGTTTTGAGTCTTTTACGTTTAAAAAATTGGCGGAGAGAATTGGATCTACAGAAGCTTCGATCTATCGTTATTTTGAGAACAAACATTTATTATTAATATTCTTGGTTAATTGGTACTGGGAATGGGTTAGTTATCTCATTGAAATTAACACGATGAATGTAAGCGACGCAAGGGTAAAATTAAAGATCATAATACATTCATTTGTTTTTGCACCAAAAGATAATCCAGGAGTAGAATATGTTAATGAAAGCAAACTTCATAATATCGTGATCTCAGAAGGGGTTAAAGCTTATCATACAAAGGATGTAGATAAAGAAAACTCAAAAGGTTTTTTTAGAAGTTATAAAAATTTAGCAAACATGGTATCAACTGTAATTTCCGAAATAAGTCCACAATTCAAATACCCCTACGCTCTAGCAACCAATCTATTTGAAATGTCCAACAACCATATTTATTTCGCAAATCATCTTCCTAGGCTTACGGATGTATCAGTTAATGGCAATAAAGTTGATGAAGTAGAAACCATGTTAAATTATTTCGCTGATAAATTATTATCCTCATAATTATTACAAAATTCGGATTTCGCAGATTTTGCTAAGTGATTAACTATTGTCTGCTGTTTTTCCGATGATTTGTATTTAAGGAATTCATTTCAGTTGGCACTGATAATAATGAACCCACATAACCGTAATATTTAAGTTGTGACGCACCAGTAAACTGAGATCTATGCGATGTGACTATCTCTAAAAAGATGATTCGTGATTAAATTAAGTATGGATAAATAAATAACCATATAGACAGCCTATATCTATAATTCGATAAAAGTTAAATTGTAATTAAAGAGGAGAGAAAAAGGACATAAAACAACCTAAGATACTTGATGTTTGGATAGATTGAATTGAGAAGCTAAACTTTTTACAAAAACAAAAAACCCTCTAAATCAATAAGATAAAGAGGGATTTTGTACTCGGAGCGGGACTTGAACCCGCACGACCGTTGCTGATCATTGGATTTTAAGTCCAACGTGTCTACCAATTCCACCATCCGAGCATGGATGTTTTAATGTTTTAAATCCTATTTTGGATCTATTACTCTTTAGTCTAACTCCCGATAGCTATCGGGATCCACCATCCGAGCCTGGATTTATAAATTTGGCGAATTTTCGCCTTTCAGAGCGAAAAACGGGATTCGAACCCGCGACCTCCACCTTGGCAAGGTGGCGCTCTACCAACTGAGCTATTTTCGCAATTTGTCTGAACGTTTTTCCGGTTTCCCGAAGTGCAATAATTTCTTATTGCGGTTGCAAATTTAAAACAATTCTTATAATACCAAAGGTTTTTTTATAAAATTATCGCCTTTAAATACGGGCTTTTTGTTTCCCTGAGAGCATTCGTTTTATTTCATTTAACTTCATCAATGCTTCAATTGGCGTAAGTGTATCAATATCAATATGCAAGAGCTCTTCTTTTAATTCCTGTAGCAAAGGATCGTCCAAATTGAAAAAACTTAATTGCATCTCTTGTTCTGCAGAATTTTTTAAAATTTCTCCTGAATCTTCCATTTTATGTGATTTCTCCAGCTTTTTCAAGATTTTATTTGCTCTGCTAATCACCTGCTGGGGCATTCCCGCCATTTTGGCCACATGAATACCGAAACTATGTGCACTTCCTCCCGGAATCAATTTCCGAAGAAACAATACCGTATCCTTTAGCTCCTTTACAGAAACATTATAATTCTTAATTCGAGAAAAGGTATCTCCCATTTCATTAAGTTCATGATAATGCGTTGCGAATAAGGTTTTAGGATGTGCTGGATGTTCATGTAAATATTCAGTAATGGCCCAGGCAATGGAAATTCCATCGTAAGTGCTGGTTCCTCGCCCTATTTCATCAAGCAACACTAAACTGCGCTCTGATATATTATTAAGGATACTTGCCGTCTCATTCATCTCTACCATAAAAGTAGATTCTCCCATAGAAATATTATCACTTGCCCCTACTCTGGTGAATATTTTATCCACCAAACCAATTCTAGCGCTTTCTGCCGGTACAAAACTTCCCATTTGTGCGAGAAGAACTATAAGTGCTGTTTGTCTTAGAATAGCAGATTTTCCACTCATGTTAGGTCCGGTGATCATGATGACCTGTTGAGATTCCCTATCTAAGAAAACATCATTGGTCACATATTGCTCGCCATGTGGTAATTGCTTTTCTATAACCGGGTGTCTCCCATTCTTGATCTCCAATTCGGTAGAATCATCGATTTCAGGTTTGTTATAATTTTCCTGAACTGCCTGTTGTGCAAATGAGGACAAACAATCCAACTGCCCAATTAAACGTGCGTTTTGCTGAACTGGATTAATGTAATCTCTTAACCAATCTATCAAACCGCCAAATAATTCTTGTTCTAAATGCAAGATCTTTTCTTCTGCACCCAAGATCTTACCTTCATATTCTTTTAATTCTTCAGTTATATAACGTTCTGCATTCACTAAAGTTTGCTTTCGGGTCCATTCTTCTGGAACTTTATCTTTATGACTATTCCTTACTTCAATGTAATATCCATAAACGTTGTTACTTCCAATTTTTAAGGAAGTGATCCCGGTAGCTTTGGTCTCCCGTTCCAACATTTCATTAAGATAACCTTTACCGGAAAAAGCAAGATTCCTTAGATCATCCAATTCTGTGTGAAATCCCTTAGCAATAGTGTTCCCTTTTACAATATTCACAGGAGCTTCCTCATGAAGCATTTCATTTATCTTGGCTCTAAGTACGTCACAACTTTGCAGTTTATCACCAAGCACTTTTAAAGACTCTTCTTTAGAGTTCATTGCCGATTTTTTGATCGGCAAAATAGCATCTAATGAATTGTTCAAATGAATTACTTCCCTAGGACAAATTTTTCCCGTAGCAACTTTAGAGATCAATCGCTCCAGATCACTAATTCGTTCTATTTGCTTCTGAAGTTGTTCAAGTTCTTCCTTATTCTGTATAAAATAACTCACCACCTGATGTCTTGCCTTTATTTTTTCTGCATTCTTAAGAGGCAGTGCGAGCCAACGTTTCATCATTCTTCCTCCCATAGGAGAAATAGTTTTATCTATTATTTCCAGTAAGGTCACTGCATTTTGAGCATTGGAATTATATAATTCCAGATTTCGAATGGTAAAACGATCCATCCAAACATACTCCTCCTCAGCAATCCTATTTAAGGATGCAATATGTTGGAGCTTATGATGCTGAGTTTCGCCTAAATAAAAAAGGATAGCTCCAGATGCAATGATTCCTTCAGCAAGATGATCTACCCCAAAACCTTTTAGGGAATTGGTTTTAAAATGCTCATTTAAGGATTCGTAACCATAATCCAGTTTAAAGACCCAATCTTCCAAATAGAAACAATGAAAGCTGTCTCCAAAGGTCTTGTTGAATTCTTTCTTATAATTTTTCTGGATAAGCACTTCGCTTGGTCCAAAATTCTGCAGAAGCTTATCTATATATTCGGCCGAACCTTGTGCAGTAAGAAATTCACCTGTAGAAACATCCAAAAAAGAGATCCCCATGATTTTCTTACCGTAATATACTGCACATAAGAAATTATTGGTTTTGCTATTCAAAACCTCATCATTCATGGCAACCCCGGGAGTCACCAATTCGGTAACACCTCGTTTCACTATCGTTTTGGTAAGCTTTGGATCTTCCAACTGATCGCAAATTGCAACTCGAAGTCCTGCTTTCACCAGTTTTGGCAAATAGGTATTAAGTGCATGATGGGGAAAACCTGCCAAAGCAGTTTCTGTTTCACTACCGTTTCCCCTTTTGGTTAGTACAATATTTAAGATCCTGGCGGTTCTTACAGCGTCTTCACCAAATGTTTCATAAAAATCTCCAATTCTAAATAACAACAAAGCATCTGGGTATTTCACCTTGATGGAGTTGTATTGTTTCATTAAAGGAGTGATCTGATTAGGTTTTTTAGCTGCCAAAAGAATTCTGTTTTATTATTGCTAAATTACTTAATCCTAAAGGCTATTAGCAATTATAGTTGTGCATTTATCCTTAATTATTCCCAAATTTTTTCTGAAATCATATTATTTAAATTTATATTTTTCAAATTAAAATATAAAATAGTCTAACATACCAATAATATAAAACCTTCCAACTTCATAGCTTGAAGATGGAAGGTTTTATTAGCTGATCCAGTTTAACCCTATTTATTTTTCAGTTTTAAATTCTCCAGAAACTCCACTTAGCGCTGGTTTAAAATACCAAAGTTCCGATTCTTTTCCTTGACTCACTTGTTCCCAATCTTTAAGGAAGGTTGCAAAACTACCAGCTCCGTGCACTTCATTATATTTATCTGCAAATTTCCAATCGTCACCCATCCATCCAGATTTTTCAAAGAAAGAAACAAAGGCTATATCCTTACCATCTTTTGTGCTCGGGAGCTCGTTAGTATAAATACCATAAGTTTCTTTTGGAAATTTTTCCATCATCACTTTTTGGATCTTTTCCAATAATTTCATGGCTTTTTCCATCTGATATGGCTTTACATCATAATAATCCACTAAAAGTTTATTCATAGTGAAATCAACGGGAAAATTGGATAGTTCGGAATTGAATTTCCAATAAAATTGTTCTCCTTGTGGCATCATATAAGGTAAAACATTCTTATTCCAGTCCTCATCATGACCTTCCAATTCTGGACGTTCATCTAAAGCGCTCCAAGGTAAAGGCCCCATTGACCAAATATAACTACCTGTATTTGGGCCATTTGCAATAAAAAACACCTCTGCTGCATAATTTCCTTCCTTATGATACTTTTTATTGTGCGCAGCAAGACCTGCATCCAACTCTGCTATCTTAGTTACATTAGGTGTAATTAATGCGTTTTCAACTACCATGTATTCCGCAGTTTGGGAAATTGCCAAGAAAGGCATAAGTAGTAATCCGTAAAAAATAGTTTTCATGTTAATTGATTTTAATTGGTTAATTCTAAAAAAATTATTGTTTCTGATTTTACGCTGCAGTTATTTTTCACATTTATAAATAGAACAATTACAACATAAGAAGCCTTTCTCTTTTAAAACAAAAAAGGGAAATCTATAATGCTTTAATCTGTAATTATTTTCCAGAGGGTGTATATGAAAGATCCGGACGGATCCATCCTCTCACTGTTTCAGCTCTCAAAATTACTCCCTGAAGGTCGTTGAATAATTTTCTACCATCTTCTCCCAGTAGCTTTTGATTATCCATCCTGTTTTGTTCCATTTCCATGGGACCTTTTGCAGAAACGGCCACTAAGAAATAAGGACCATCTGTACCAAAGCCACTTCTATACACTCTATAATGGATCTTCGAATTTTTTTCTGCATACAGCTTCTTAAAGGCCTTAGCAACACTTAAAGCTTTATCGTAATCTTGTGGCGCATAATAATATCTTGTATTTTCTCTATAATCCTCCCCTTCTGGAGTTATCGTGATCCCCTCTGGCATGTAGCTTAATTGATTATCTAGTACAAGAACAAAATCTGAGTGGGTATCATAATTTTTATTGAAATCTTCAAATACTTTAGAAAACTTCTCATCACCAACTTTTTCTCTTAATGAGGCCATGGGATTCTCATCGAGCTCAGCAAAATTTTTCATAGGCGAGAGATAGTTGTATTCATTATCTTCGGTCACAAAAGTAACCCAGCCTTGATTATAGGAATTATCTCTACACATTTTCACAAAGTTGGAGGCTGTTTTCTCATAGTCTGCAACTTTCCCTGGTTTCACCGGGTCTAAATGAACCAAATATCGTTGAAAATTAGCATTGTCCTGTGCAAATACTAGCGTTGTAAACAGGCAAAAAAGAATGGATAATTTAAATACTTTAAAGATTCTCATAATCATGAATTTAATGGTTAGCGTTTTATAAAATCAGATACAAAAGATCCTGCGAGCATTTCTTTTGAACGTTTTGATTAAAAATAAATGGGGCTAAAAATTATGAGGGGTAAAAGGGCGTCATTTTCAAGTGGGGAAAATGAACAGTTTGGAGTAATAATTTTACTAAGTTATTAAAAATGTGTTAATTAAAATATTTTTTTGTTAAAATATTTTAATATTCTGTATTTCTAAATAAATTATAAGATTATTTACAATTACAGAGATTGATTAATATCCTGTGTAACTATCAGAACCAATACTAAAGTCTAATGATTGAACTATTATAATTATAGCGGTTGTAACAATCACTACTGGGATGCCTATAGACAAAATAGTAGACAAGGCTCTGTTTTTAGTATATATCCCCTTAATATTCTGATCCTCTAAAGGATATAAATTAAAATTTTTGGAATAATTTTCCATTTTCTCTTTCCCAGAATAAACTATTTTGGAATTTCGAGTTGCTTTAGCAATTCCATAGTACAAATTGTTTTTCTCAATTATTTTTTTGAATTTATAAGTATCCTTGGAATTCGTAACAATCTTTACCTTTTTTTGAGATTGTACTGCTTTTTCAAAATCTACAGAAGCTGAATGATACACCGTGCAACCTTGAATAAGAATAAAAAATACGACGAATAAAATAAGGAATTTTAAGTGAAGTGCAGTTTTCATACTGGTAAGAAATTAGCATTCAACAAATCAGAAAAGGGAGGATTCAACTATTAAAATTACACAATAAATCAATTCGTAACAGAATCTTAGATAACTATCTTGACCAAAAATGCAACATTTTTCCGAAAATATTGTTAGAAATGCGCTACTAAAGTTTGTGTTATTAAAACTATATTGCAGAGAAATTAACCAACAATATCCAATTTATCTTTCCTTAATACGATAAAAAAATTATTGGATTCGTTATTTAGAACCTCATCATTCATAGCCAATCTATAAGTTTTCACCTCTGCAATTCCATTTTTTATAGTGGTTTTTGTGAGCTGTGCTTTTTCTATTTACCAAAGTTCCCTGAATCTACATCTTTAATAAATTTTATTAGTCCCGGAAAGAAATGTTCCTGATCGTCATACTGAGAAAGATGACTACCATTTGGGCAAAATAAATATCGCCCTTTTTGAACCTCTTGAGACATCCATTTCATATGCTCAGGATCCATAGTATCATATTTAGCTCCAATTATTAAGGTTGGCACTTTAATTTCTTTCAATCTATCCTTAACATCCCACTTTTTAAGAGTAGCATCTCCTGCTATTCCAAATTCACTCGGACCTTGCATATATACATATACTTCAGGATTTAAATGCTCAAAAGCTCTATTGATGGAATTTGGCCATTTTTCTACCGGCATTCTCAAAAGATGTTCTGTATAATGATGCTTCAAAAGCAATTCCATATATCGTGGATCATCAAAATCTCCCTTTGCTTCCAGAGCTTTCACTTCTGCCAGAACTTTAGGATCCATTTTAGGTCCAATCACATCCTCAGCATATTTGTTATACTCTGGCGCACTGGACATCATATTAGAAATTATTAGTCCTCTCAAGTTATCCTGATATTTTAGCGCGTATTCCATAGCTAGAATTCCGCCCCAGGACTGCCCAAAAAGATAAAAATTTTCACTATCCAGGCCTAAAGCTTTTCTAACCTGCTCCACTTCTTCCACAAATCGTTCTGTAGTCCATAGACTCTTATCTGTTGGCTGATCACTATAATAAGAACCTAACTGATCGTAATAAAAATACTCAATCCCTTCTGCAGGTAAATAGCCATCAAAGCTCTCAAAAAATTCATGAGTGCCGCCCGGACCGCCATGAAGCAGTAAAACCTTCATGGTAGGATTGTTCCCAACCTGTTTGGTATACACATTAAAAGTACCTTGATTGGTTTTAATTGGAATCATCTTAATCCCGCCTGTGAATTTTATTTCAGGATTTGTATAGATGAGATAATCACTAGTTTTTTTATCCATATTACCATGCTTATTTTCTTGTGCAAAGACAGAAGTTGATAAAATTAAAAGGAGTAATAATATCTGCGGAAGCTTAGAGTTTTTCATAATTTACATTTGGTTTAATTAACAGATTACCACAGCATTAAATTACATAAAATTCTGAATAAGTTTATTGATATCCTACAGCTTGCAAATTGAATAACTCGGTATATAATTTATTGTTCTCCATTAATTCTTGATGGGTTCCAATTTCCAAAACGCTGCCATCCTTTAGCACCATAATGCGGTCTGCAATTCTTACTGTACTAAATCTATGCGAAATAATTACCGCTGTTTTACCTTCGGTAAGTTTAATAAATCTATCAAAAGCTTCGGTTTCTGCACGTGCATCTAAAGCAGATGTTGGTTCGTCTAATATTAATACTTCAGAGTCTTTCATATATGCTCTGGCAATTGCTATTTTTTGCCACTGTCCACCAGAAAGGTCTTTTCCACCTTTAAATCGCTTCCCCAATTGCTGTTCATATCCTCCCGGCATTTCTGCTTTTACTTGGTCGGCAAGGCTTTTCTCCGCAGCACTATCTATTCGTGGTTGGTTATTAATTTCAGCTATTTCACCCATCGCAATATTTTCTCTTAGGGTTAATTCAAATTTCACGAAATCTTGGAAGATCACACCAAAATATTGCTGGTATTGCGCTTGATTATATTTGGTAATTGGAATGCCATCCAATAAAATCTCACCTTCTGTAGGTTCATAAAACTGAAGCAGTAACTTGATCAGCGTAGTTTTCCCCGCGCCATTTTCACCTACAAAAGCTAATTTCTCTCCAGCTTCCAAAGTAAAACTCACATGTCTCACCACCCATTTTTCAGATTTTGGATATTTAAAACCAACATCTATAAATTCGAATCCTATCAAGATCCTTTTCGGTAATTCTAAACCTTCATCAACTTGAGAATCATCAAACTTAAGATCTAAAAATTCAAAATAATCCTGAAGGTATAATGCACTTTCGGTAATTTGAGTGAATCTTGTAAAAAAGCCCTGAAGTTTAGTGCGCAAACTATTAAATGAGCCCGCTAAAAAGGTAAGATCTCCTAAAGTGAAGATCCCCGCAACCGTTCTAAAAACAATTAGAACATAGGCTCCATAATAAGCTCCAGTCCCAATTACATTAAAAAAAGATCCCCAAGCTGCACGTTGTTTCGCAAGTTTTTTGCTTTCTGAAAAATATTTATCTGATAGATCCTTAAAACGATCTGCCAAATAATTACTCAGACCAAAGAGCTTAACTTCTTTAGCCGTAACATCACTTGCTCCGGCATAACGCAAATAGTCTAATTCCCTGCGTTCTTGAGTCCAGCTTCTTGCAAGTGAATAGCTTGTTCCGCTAAATTTAATTTCATTAATAATTGTGGGAATTATAGAAACCACTAGCAAAATAATAAGCCAAGGTTCAAAAACTACAATCCCAGTCATTAAGGAGATTATAACAATTACGTCCTGTCCCTGAGTTAAAATATTAGACATTAATGCTACTCTTCCTGTAGTTTGTTGCCTTGCCCGTTCCAGTTTATCATAGAATTCTGAATCCTCTAGCTGATCCAAATTAATTTCTGAAGTTTTTTTAATGATCTTTACTGAGGTGTCTATAGAGTATTGATCTCCTAAAAGTGCATCGGTTAGTGCGATTGCTCTAGATAATAGATCTGAAACTATTGCCAAACCAAACTCAATTCCCACATATAACCAAAGCCTATCATAATCCTTGGTTTCCGCAGCTATTTGAAGCACCACCTCATCTACAATTATCTTTCCTATCCACAATAATACAACCGGTAAAATTGCATTAATAACTCTGCTAGATACATTGGCATAGAACAATAGTGGATTTACTCTTCTTATTTCCTTAAAAAAACGAGGCACGAACTTTAAAGATGCAAAGCTCTCCTTAAAATTTATTTTATTGGGTTGAATGGATTTTTGTGGTCTAGGCAAAAGTGACAATTTTAGTAGCTAGCAAGTTACTGTGGAAAAATGAAATTGGGAAGCATTAAGCGATTAGGATTTCAGTATTTACGAATCTCAAAAAATCCATATAAATATTACTATTTTTGCGCTATGGCAGCAAATAGAAAACTTAAGAATAGCGAATTGGATAGAAAAACGGTAGCCGAATTTAAGGATGCTGCCAAAACACCCATTATTGTTATTCTGGACAATATTAGAAGTCTTAATAATATTGGCTCTGTTTTTAGAACTGCGGATGCTTTTTTAATTGAAAAGGTCTATCTCTGCGGAATTACGGCTACTCCGCCTCATAAGGACATTCAAAAAACAGCTTTAGGTGCAACCGAAACTGTAAATTGGGAATATGTAGAAGATACCATTTCACTTATCGCTAAACTGCAAGCAGAGCATGTTAAGGTTTTAGCAATTGAACAAGCAGAAGGTGCAACTATGCTAAACAATTTTAATCCTGAAAAAGGAAAGACCTACGCGGTTGTTTTTGGAAATGAAGTAAAAGGAGTACAGCAAAGTGTAGTAACGGCAAGCGATGGAATAATTGAGATCCCTCAATTAGGAAGCAAACATTCTCTAAATATTTCTGTTAGTACGGGAGTAGTATTGTGGGATCTTTTTAGCAAGATGAATTTATAACCATTTAAGCCGAAGCAATAGTTTCTTCTATTTCATCTAGAATATGTAAATAATCTTTCCGGTTATTCACAAAATCCAATTCAGATATATCGATGATCTTTACCTTAATATTTAATTGAGATTTAATAAAGGCTAAGTAACTTTTATTTATCTCTATTAAATATTCAGGCTGAATATTCTGCTCGTAATCCCGACCTCTACTTTTTATATTTTCTAGCAATCTTTCTGTATTCTGATAGAGATAAATATAAAGATCTGGCTTTACCAATTCTTTGTACATTATTCTGAAAAGCTTCTCGTATAAAGCATACTCATCTTCTTGAAGGGTAATCTTCGCAAAGATCAATGACTTGAAAACATCGTAATCTGAAACCACAAAATCTGTAAACAGATCGTATTGAGCAAGATCATCGGATAATTGCTGATATCTATCTGCGAGAAAAGACATCTCCAAAGGAAAGGCATATCTATTCTTGTCTTCATAGAATTTTGGCAGAAATGGATTGTCTTTAAACCGTTCTAAGATTAATTTCGCATTGAAATCCTGAGACATCATGGCAGACAAACTGGTTTTTCCTGCACCAATATTTCCCTCCACTGCAATATAGTTGAAGTTTATAAAGTTAAATTTCTTTCCTGGATTCTTTAAAGTTTGCTGAATTCTTTGAATCTCATTTTTATCTGAAGTGTTTTCTAAAAGCTGAGAAATAGAAAGTTGTAAGCTTGGATGTTTTTCTTTTCCTGCAATATCTGCCAAAGGCATCAATACAAATTTTCTATTTTGCATTTCAGGATGTGGCACCTGCAAATTATCTGTGGATACCACTTCTTCTTCAATCAACAAGATATCCAGATCTACCGTTCGGCTTTTAAATTCGCCGGATGTATTTCTCGTTCTTCCTAACTTGGTTTCAATTTTCAGTAATTTCTGAAGGACTTTTCGGGAAGAAAATCTGCTATTTACTGCGATACACATATTCAAGAAAGCAGCTCCATCAAAACCCCAAGCAGGTGTTTCATAAACTGAAGAAAGCTTCAGCACATCACCAATTTCAAGATAGATCATATCTACAGCAGATTGCAATAAATGCAAGCGGTCTCCCTGGTTGCTGCCCAAGGCGATATAAAATGTTCTTGGAAATCTCAATGTTTTATAAGAAAATTTAAGAAGGCACTAATTTAACCTGTTAGCAAATTAAGCAAAACTAACGTACATATACTTGATTTTTTAAGGAGAGTTATTAAATTTTTTAAGAACCTAATCTTAAGTTTCTTATACATTCATATACCACCACACTTACGGCATTTGCTAGATTCAGGCTTCTAATATGCTCGTTATAAATCGGGATTTTATAAAGTCTTTCCAGATTATTTTCTATTATTTCTGAAGACAAGCCTACAGATTCTTTTCCAAAAACAAGGAACAACTCATCGGTGTACTCGATATCCCAAAACTCTTTTTTAGCATGACTAGAGAAGAATACCATCTTTTTGTCTTTATTAATCATAAAGAACTCATCTGTGCTTTCATAGATCTTTAATGAAATATGTTTCCAATAATCCAGTCCGGCTCGCTTCACTCTTTTATCACTAAGTTCAAAACCAAAAGGCTTGAC
>JBBSVD010000036.1:0-21201 GCA_038233835.1 Flavobacteriales bacterium
ATAAACGCTTCATTTAAAGGTAATTTGGAGAGTTATAGAGTGAATGCTTCAGTTGAAGACGGCTTAGCTATTTACGATAATGAATCCTACTTACTTGGCAATGTAGGTATTTCGGCATACGTTTTACCAGATTCAACTTCTGTAGATATCAGTAATAAGATGTTAGATCTTACTTTAAGATCCAATGCAAACCCTGCAAATCTAGCATCTTCATTACAAACTCATTTTACAAGCTATCTGCATCCCGAAAAAATTAGAGACACAGCAGTGAACCCCGTTTCGGTAATTCTAAGAGCTAAGTTTATAGATGCGCCAATTTTAAGCGACGTGTTAGTTACCAGATTAGCAGAAATGGACACTATTACCATTAAGATGGATTTTAGTGAAAAAGAACGAACGCTTGTTGGCTCTGTAAACATTCCTTACATAGATTTTTGGGGTACAGAAATAGACAGTCTTTCCTTAAACGTAGATTCTGATGCTTCCGAACTTAAATTCGATTTTGGATTAAATTCGCTTACTGCCGGACCTTTGGGAATTAAGAAAACACTTTTGGATGGTAGAATTACCAACAGAAAGTTATATATGGATTTCAGCTCTTTTGATGATAAAAAACAAATAGTTCATATGAAAACCGAGATATATGATGCTAACGATATCCTGTACTTACATATAGTTCCAGAAGAAATAATTCTCAACAATCAATCTTGGACGATACCTGCATCCAATGAAGTTTCTTTTAATGAAAAAAGAATTCAATTCAAAGATTTCAATTTTTCTCATGAAGATCAGCTTGTGAATTTTTATTCAGATAAACCCGGAATTGCAAAGGAGCATATAGGGGTAAATTTCAAAAATTTCACCTTGCAAACTTTTTTAAGCTATTTAAATCCAGATGAATATCTGGCTAAAGGGATTTTAAGTGGAGATTTGCTAGTAGAAGAACCATTTCTAGAGACAGGTATTTTAGCAGATCTTGAGATTTTAAACCTTGAAGTATTAGAGGCTCCCTTGGGTAGATTAACTCTTAACGCAAAATCTAAAGGAAGTAATAGTTACGATTTTAATCTTGCTATTAAAGATGGAAATGTAGATCTGGATCTAACAGGAGATTACTTAGCAGATGAAACCGCTGCAAAATTGGATCTAGATTTAGATCTTAACAAATTCAACTTAGTAGCATTAGATGGTTTTACCGGTGGAGCGATCACCAATGGAAAAGGATTTATTTCAGGAAACATGAAAGTTAGCGGTACAACCATGGAGCCACAATACAATGGAGAATTTAAATTTAATAACGCTCAATTTGAAGTTTCAACTTTAAATGCAAGTTTTCTAATCGAAAATGAATTATTGAAGTTGGATAATGCCGGGATCTATTTTGATGATTTCAAGATACAGGATGAGAACCGAAACAGCTTTGTTGTGGATGGTTCTATTTTTACTGAAACCTATTTAAACCCAAGTTTTGATCTAAATTTTGTTGCAAATAATTTCCAAGTGCTCAATTCAACAAAAGAAGATAATGATCTGTTTTACGGAGTTGCGAGTTTTGATGCAAAGGCAAAATTAACCGGCGACCTTTTATTACCAATATTAGACTTAGACCTTAAAGTGGGGCCAGATACTAATATTACTTATATAATTCCGGAAGCAGAATTGGATATCGTGGAGCGAGATGGTATCGTGATCTTTGTAAATAGGGAAGATCCAGATGATATTTTAACCAAGACGAAGGAAGAGTCTGTTGTGATCTCTGGTTACGAGGTGAATGCCAATATTTCAATAACAGATTCTGCTATTTTTAATATGGTGATAGATCAGGAAACAGAGGATAATATTCAGGCTTCTGGAGAAGGCGATCTTTTATTCAGCATCCTGCCAAATGGTAGAACAACCTTATCCGGCAGAATAGAATTAAGCGATGGGTATTATGAAATGAGTCTTTATAATTTGGTTAAAAGACGCTTCGAAATTGTAGATGGAAGCACAATTACTTGGACAGGAGATCCTTATGATGCTAATTTGGATGCTAGCGCAGTTTATAGAGTTGAAACTTCGGCAAGTGGATTAATGGCTTCTCAAATTACCGGAGCAGATCAATCTGTAGCAAGTAAATTTAGACAAGAATTAGATTTCTTGGTATATCTAAATGTAGATGGTGAATTGATGCAACCCGTGATTTCATTTAATTTGGATATGCCGGAAGATGAGCAAGGCGCGATTGGAGGTCAAGTTTACGGTAGGGTTCAACAATTAAATCAGCAAGAGGGAGAACTAAATAAACAAGTGTTCTCATTATTGGTACTGAACAAATTTTTCCCTGAGTCGGGTAGCGATGGGAGTGGTGGTGGAACAGCAACTATTGCAAGAGATAACCTTAATCAGGCCCTTTCAGATCAGTTGAATTTGATTTCGAGCAAATTATTAGGAAAATCTGGATTGGAATTGGATTTTGGATTGGATAGCTTTACCGATTATCAAGGAGAAAACCCTCAGGAGAGAACGCAACTGGAAATTGCAGCACAAAAGAAATTGTTGGATGACAGGTTAATAGTAAGGGTTGGAAGTAATCTTGATATTCAGGGAAGTGACCAAACACCGGGGCAAAGTAATCCTGTTGTTGGAAATGTGAGTTTGGAATATTTGTTAACGGAGAACGGAAGTTATAGATTGAAGGCTTTTAGAATGAATAGATTCGATAATGTTATCGACGGTCAATTAATAGTAAGTGGAATTGGGCTTATTTTCACACAAGAATTCAATAAGTTCAAAGAATTGTTTGAAAAAGCACTAATAGAAGAAGCTAAGAAAGATGAGGAGAAATAATATATTTAATAGCTTTTCTTCTGCAGGAACGATTCTTAGAGTTGTTAGTTTGGCACTTATAATAAGCTCCATCTCTAGTTGCAGTGTAGAAAAATTCATCCCAGAAGATAAGCTCTTATATGCAGGAGCAGAAATTGAATTTAATGCAGAGATAGATACTATTAAGGAACTTGAAGAATTAAAACTAGAACTTAATTCGGTTTTGAAACCTGTGAAAAATAAAGAATTCTTAGGGATGCGCCCGGGACTTTATTTTCATTACAAAGCACAAAAAGAAAACCCCGGATTCATCAATAAATTCTTGAATAAAAAGTTGGGTGAAGAACCTGTTTATTCTACTAGAATAAATCAGGCACAAACGGAAAGCTTGCTTTTAAATAGATTGGAAAACAGAGGTTTTTTCTTTAGTGAAGTTACCTCCAGAGTAGAAGAAGATACGTTGCAAAAGGAGGCTACTGTAGATTATACCATCAGGCTGGCACAGCCTTATTTATTGGAGAAATATAAGATAGATTCAGACAGTTCATTGGTCTATAATGATATCGCTGCAGGAATTTCTGAGACCAAAATAAATAAGGGAATGCGATTTGATCTTTCTAGACTGAAGTTAGAAAGACAGCGAATAGAATTCGATCTTAAGAAAAAGGGATATTATAATTTTAGCCCTGGTCTTTTGATCTTTGAAGCAGATACAAATCAGTATTCGAATAAACGATTTGATCTCTTTTTAAGATTAAAAAAAGACGTTCCCCAGAGTACAATTATACCCTATAAGATAACAAAGGTAAATATCTATCCTAACTATGTAATTGGCAACGATTCCATACAGAAGGATACCACTCGTTATGCTGAAAAATATTTTATTCAAGATGTAGAGTATTTCAAACCAAAAAGGCTAGATCCATTTATATTACTGGAAGAAGGTCAATTTTTTAGTCCAAGTATATCTAGTGCTACAAGTAGACGCTTGGCAACTATTGGAGCTTACAAATTTGTAAATATTAGGTATGACGAAATAGATTCCCTTTCTACAGATAGTTTAGGGATCTTGGAGGCAAATATCTTTTTATCTCCATTAAATAAAAGAGCAATTAGATTAGAATTACAGGCGGTGACAAAATCAAATAATTTTGCGGGACCTAACTTAGCCTTAACTTATTCAAACCGAAACCTTTTTAAAGGTGGCGAGATCTTAAATCTTACAGGAAAATTTGGGTATGAATTTCAGTTATCCAATGGAAGTCAGAACGGCTTTAATAGTCTGGAATTTGGATTAGGTGCAGACTTGATATATCCAAGATTGCTTTTTCCTATAACTGTAAGTAAAGATTTCTTTAAATATGCTATACCAAAAACAAAAGTTAGCATTGGCGCAGATTATTTAACAAGAACAAATTTATTTAGTCTTATCTCATTCTATGGAAGCTTCGGATATTTTTGGAATGCAAATAAATATGTGACCCATGAATTTAATCCTATCTCGGTTAACTATGTAAAACTTGCAAATACTACACAAGCGTTTCAAGATATTCTAGATGACAATCCTTTCTTGCAAACTAGTTTCGATCAGCAATTTATTGCTGGACTTACTTATACATTTACATATAATGGAATGGTGGATGTAGCTAAAAGCCATCAGTTCTTTACTAGTTTAAATTTAGATATTGCTGGAAATACTCTTGCCCTTATAGGTTCTAGCACAGAAGATGGATCGCCAAAAAAGTTTGCCGGATTAGAATTTGCGCAATATGCAAAGGCAGATGTAGATTTTAGATATCACTATAACTTTGCAAAGGAGCAAAAGATAGCAACTAGGTTATTCGCTGGTTTGGGCATGCCCTATGGAAATTCTGAATTCATGCCATACTCAAGACAATATTTCTCTGGAGGACCTTATAGCGTTCGTGCATTTAAAACTAGATCTTTGGGACCTGGAACTTATGTTCCGGAAGACCTGAATGGAAGTAATTCCTATTTCAATCAGACTGGGAACATTAGATTGGAAGCGAATGTAGAATATCGTTTTCCAATTTATTCATTCTTTAAAGGCGCTTTATTTGCAGATGCGGGAAATGTTTGGAACACCAACGATTCATTAGAAGGAGGAAAATTCAGCAGTAATTTTATAAATGAATTGGGGGTAGGAGTAGGAGCCGGTCTAAGAATAGATATCCAAAGTTTTGTAATTAGGTTTGATCTTGCCGCTGCGGTTAAAAGACCTACAGATGGCAAGAACTTTAATTTCGACTATCAAAATCCTGTACTCAACTTTGCAATTGGATATCCTTTTTAATGCTGAAGTTTGATCCCATAAGCTAGATCTCCTGCATCACCTAAGCCTGGAACAATATATCCTTTATCATTTAGTTCTTTATCTACAGTGGCAATCCATAGTTTGGTGCTTTCAGGGAAATGTTCGGCTATATGTGCAACTCCTTGTTCAGACCCAATAACCGATGCTAAATGGATTTGCTTTGGAGTTCCCATATTTTTTAAAGCATTGTAAACATTCACAAAAGAACGTCCTGTTGCCAACATAGGATCGGCCAAAATCAATACTTTATTTTCTAAAGATGGGGAAGCCAAATATTCTACTTTTATTTCAAATTCAGTTTCAGAAATATGATGTCTATAGGCTGAAATAAAAGTATTTTCAGCTCCATCAAAATAATTTAGCAAGCCTTGGTGTAGAGGCAAACCCGCTCTAAGTATAGAACATATCACAACATCCTCTTTTGGGATATTGCAGGTAGCGATTCCCAATGGTGTATTTATATCTATTTCATTATAAGAAAGCGATTTGCTTAATTCGTAACCTAGAACCTCACCAATCCTTTCAACATTTCTTCTAAATCTCATTCTGTCAGATTGTACCTTAACATCTCTTAATTCTGAAATAAATTTATTGAGTATAGATTGTTGTTCGCCTAGATTTATTACTTGCATGGGTGTATTTTTTGATAAATTTAAGTAGAATATTTTTTAACCGAATATTTAGCATCAATAAAATTGAAGCCTTTAAATTTGTGGTTTTATTTTTGATACTTCTAACAGTCAAAATAGTTCAGTAATTTTATACTATGAAAATACATCTAAATATATTAATGATTGTTCTAGGAATTTCTGTAGGTTATGCGCAAGATTCGCCTACAAAATCAATTCCAATTGAAAAATCTGGTAATTCTTCATTACCAGTTCCTAATACACAGTCCTCAATTCCTTCAGCTAAATCTGCGAATCCCTTTTTCAAATCTAAGGTTAGAACTTCCAGTCTACCTTCAGAAGAAAAAGAGTCCTTCAGCATGAAAACAGGAAATGACCTTTTAACTGCAGGAGATTTTATTGAAAAAAAGTGGACCGAGGACAAAAGAATTAGTGAAGAGTACAGAAAGGACCAAAAGTTAGGCGAATTTAAAACAGGAGGAAATTACGTAGAGATACTTTGTAGAGATTACCAGTATGTAGATGGAGATAGGGTTAGGATTTATGTAAATGGAAAAATGGTAGAATCGTCTATAGAACTTCAGGCAAATTACACACCTATTCTTGTTAATCTGGAAATTGGTATAAATACAATAGAGATAGAAGCCTTAAATCAAGGCTCTTCCGGGCCCAACACCGCGGCTTTCAAGGTCTATGGAGATCAAGGAGAGTTGATCACCTCCAACGAGTGGAATTTACTTACTGGAGCCAAGGCTAGCGTGGTATTTGTTAAAGAAAAATCATAGTTTTTTAATATAAAGCAAAAAAATCCCGAAGTAGCACTTCGGGATTTTTTTATTTAAATATTACAGATTAATCATCGGCAATATCTTCGAGTCTTTTAACGCTCGCAATTGTATTTCTAATCTCATTTAGCTGGTTGGTTAGTACCTTGTCTATATGAGGTGGAAAATGAAATTTTTTCAATTTTTCTTCATATTCTTTTGCACTTGCTTTTTCCCCTCTAATGCACTCTTCTAGTACCGCTTCATCATCGTTACCGCTTAAAGCTGTTTTAATATCTATCCAAAAACGGTGTAAACCACCAGTTGTACTTCCGCTTTTCACATTAGAGTGTGCATTTAAATCATGTAATTCTTTTTCAATTTCGGTAGCAAATCTATTTCTTATAACTGCTTGTTGTTTAAAAAAACGTTTTAGGCTGTTACTTTTTGAATCTTCTATAGTTTTTTTGAAACCTTTACCTGCATCGTAATTCTTTTCTAACAATTCATTTAGATGACTCACTAATTTATCGTGACTCTCTTCTTGTGCTTCTTCTCTTGTAGTTTTCATATATTAATTTTTTATGGTCTATGTTAATATAAATATACATGGATACTTTAAGGTAAAAGCTAACGAATATCATGTTTTGGATAGGTTTAACACAAATTGTTAATGATATTGAAAACTGATGTTTTTTTTATAAAACTAAATTTGTTGTCAAAATAAATTATGAAAATTCAATAATTTAATATTTTTATAGCGAAATTAGTAATGGTCTTACAAGAATAATAATTTCGCTTTTCAATAATTTATAGTTTTGGTATTATGAAGAAAGTACTTATTTGCATAGATTATAATCCTACCTCAGAAATGGTAGCAGAAATGGGTTATCAATTGGCTAATAGTTTAAATGCTGAAGTATGCTTGTTACACGTAATAGCAGATGTTCAATATTACGGGGTTCAATATCCCACCTTTATGGGTTATGATGGTTTTGATACAGACATCGATCTAAATATATCTCAGGAGATGATAAAAGTGTCTGAAAATTTCCTGGAAACCGTTAAAGAACATTTAGGCGACACCACGGTAACGACTCAAATTGTAGAAGGGGATACTGCCGATGCTATCGTAGACTATGCTAACACTTGGAAGGCAAATGTGATAGTGCTGGGAACACATAGCCACAGTATCTTGGAAAAGATATTTATTGGAGATGTAGCCTCTAGTGTTGTAAAAAATTCTAAAGTACCCGTATATATGGTTCCAACCAAAAAATAATTTTTTTCTACCTTAAAAAAAATTCGATAATACTAGTTATCACTAAGAATGATTTATAAAAAACTATGGATCAGATAAAATTATACATTGAATATATTGCTAAAGGAATGGAAGCGGTTGGGGTTGTGATTATTGCCGTTGGAGGTATAATTGCAATTAGCAGATTTCTTATCTCACAATTAAAAGATAACGAGCATTTATATGTTAGGTTAAGACAAGATTTGGGAAAAGCAATACTTCTTGGTTTAGAGGTATTGGTTGCAGCAGATATTATCGCCACTGTAGTAACCGAACCCACTTTGAAAAGAGTTTTTACTCTGGGAGTTATTGTTTTAATAAGAACTTTTCTAAGCCTTTCCCTTCAGGTAGAAATAGAAGGCAAATTTCCATGGCAAGTTAGCCGATCTGATACAAAACCGAAAAAAATTTAGTAAACACCTCTTACTAAAAAGCCGATAATCAAGTTATATGATATTTAATCTTGCAAAGAAATAGGGGGCAAACCTTTTTAGTTTGTTTATAATTAGTACCTTTAAAATTCTGTTAATCAGAATATTCCCTTCATTTATATCCTCGTAATACTCCTTTTTAAATAGCAATATCCCAAATAGCTTATGCTACTGGTTTATATATATCAATATTCATATTAAATTATTTTGTTATGGAATTAGCGGGAAAATTAGACGCCACACTAAAAGAGGAATTAAAAAATAATATTAAGGGAAAGGTTATTTTTCCTGAAGATGAAAATTATGAGGATGCTCGAAAGATCTATAATGCTATGATCAATAAGCATCCCGGGATTATTGTGAAATGTTTTGATACCACAGATGTTATAAATGCTGTAAACTTCGGAAGGGATCACAATATACTTATTGCTGTTAGAAGTGGTGGTCACAATGGAGGAGGGCTCGGACTTTGCGATGGGGGAATGGTAATAGACCTTTCAGGAATTAAATACGTACGCGTTAATACTGAGGATAAAACTATAAGAGTAGGAGCAGGTAATTTGTGGGGAGAAGTAGATCATGCAACGCATCCATTTGGATTAGCTGTTCCTTCTGGAATAATTTCTACAACTGGTGTTGCTGGCCTAACTCTTGGAGGTGGAGTTGGATATTTGACGCGAAAATATGGATTAACCATTGACAGCCTATTGGAAGCAGATATGGTTCTGGCTGATGGCTCTTATGTAACGGTTAACGAAAATAAAAACAAAGATCTCTTTTGGGCTATTCGTGGTGGCGGAGGGAATTTTGGTATAGTTACTTCATTTAAATTTCAGGCACATCCAGTATCAACAGTTTTTGGAGGACCAACTTTGTGGCCAATAGAACAAACAGAGGAGATTATGGAATGGTATGATAATTTTATTGAAAATGCCGATGAAGATCTTAATGGTTTTATTGCTACTATGATAATACCTGGTCCGCCTTTTCCAGATTTTTTGCACAATAAGCAGTTTTGTGGAATTGTATGGTGCTATTTAGGAGATCCAAAAAAGACTGAAAAGGTGTTTAAACCTATAAGAGATATGAAACCAATTTTCGAACATGTTGGAGAAATGTCTTATCCGGCTATACAAACCTTGTTCGACGGATTAATGCCTCCAGGACTACAATGGTATTGGAGAGCCGATTTTTTCAATGATCTAGGCCAAGACCTAAGGAAGCAACATAGAAAATTTGGATCTCAAATTCCAACTCCTTTATCTCAAATGCACCTATATCCAATCAATGGAGCAGCAAGTAGGAAAAAGAATTCAGATACACCTTGGGCTTATCGAGATGCTAAATATGCAGGCGTGATAGTAGGAGTAGACCCTGATCCGGGAAATGCGGTTAAGATCACCAAATGGTGTAAGGATTATTGGGAAGCATTACACCCCAATTCGGCTGGAGGCGCTTATTCTAACTTTATGATGAATGAAGGTGAGGAGCGAATAAAAGCCAGTTATAAGGGCAACTATGAAAGATTGGTAGAGATCAAAAGAAGATATGATCCAAATAATTTATTTAGTGTAAATCAAAATATTAAACCATAAAAACAATAATTATGTTAGTATTAAACAAAAAGAGAACACAGGTTTTTTTTATATTATTTGTGTTTATTTTCATTGCTCAATTCTCTTGGGCACAAGGAAATACAAAAAGTGAAGCAGAGCAAGCTTTGGTTATTGATCCCGATGCTATAAGTATTAAATGGGGACCATGCCCAGAATTCATGCCTAATGGTTGTAAAATAGCTGTTTTACACGGCGATCCTGCCAAGGAAAATGTGGACATTCTGTTTAAATTAGAACCGAATTCAGATTTTCCTGAACATTGGCATAATTCTCCGGAACGAATGATCTTACTATCTGGTGAATTGGAAATCACTTACCAAGGAGAAGAAAGTCAAACTATAAAACAGGGAAATTATGTTTACGGTCCAGCCAAAAAACCGCATCATGGAAAATGTGGGGATGCAGGACCTTGCATTTTATTTATAGGTTTCGAGAAAGCATTGGATGCTTTTGCAGTTGATAAATAATCATTTATTAATTATTTACCAGCTTTATCTCTTAACAGATTAGTAAAAAAATTTAATTTCGTGTTGGAGCAGTTAAAAGCTTTTCAATTTTTACGATATTTATTGTACTTTTACACAACGGTAATCGTATAAATACCCTTCAAGTAATCTTTTACACTCAATAATGATATATTTTGTCATTTTTGAGATATTTAGCTTTTAATATAAGTGTTTCTACGAGTTCCCAGACTGTTCATACCGAGCGGCTATATATAAATTAATATTTTACACAAGAATGGCGAGACCACAAGAAAGTTTTGGCAAAAAAGAAAAAGAAAAAAAGCGCTTAAAAAAGCGTGAAGAAAAGCAGAAGAAAAAAGAAGAGCGTAAATCCAATCCTAAGAGTGGAGATTTAGAGGATATGCTAGTTTATGTTGACGAAAACGGACAATTAACAGACACTCCCCCAGATCCATCTAAAAAGGTAAAGGTAGATGCAGAAAGTATTGTTATTGGTGTTCCTAAAAAAGAATACGTAGAAGAAGATCCTTTCCATAAAGGTAAAGTAGAATTCTTCAATGATTCTAAAGGATTCGGTTTCATTAATGATTTAGATTCTCAAGAAAAATACTTTGTACACATAAGTGAATTGATCGATGAGGTTAAGGAAGGTGACAATGTGTCTTTTGAAATTGAACGTGGAATGAAAGGAATGAATGCGGTAAGAGTAAAAAAAGTATAGTTACTTTTTCATTAATTGTCTTCTAAAAGCTCAAAATTGTAACCAGCTTAGTTTGGTTTAAATTGCTGATGCTCAAATAATATCATATTTTAATTAAGGTGAAGGCTTTAAAGTAACCTTAATACATTGTAAACTCGTCAATTTACTTTCGAGGTAATTTTTTTTGGTTATGTTTCTTAAATTGCCATATTTATAAAATGTGTGTAACTTTAGATGAAATAATTGAAGTAATTATCTCAAATAAATTGATTGGTTTATAAATGGAAATAGAAATTCTGAATCCATCTGAAGTATCTAAAGAGCACTCTTCCAAAATGCTAGAAAAGCATTTAGAAGAGTACAAATCTTTATTGGAAAATTGTTCTGGTTCAGAAGGTCTTAGACAACACATTCTCATGAATTTCTCAGATTTATGCGCCTTCTATATTGAGGCAGCTAATAGGGAATTTAGCAAGGATCCTGAAATTATTGAAGATTCAAGGGAAATCTATCTCTATCATTACGCGTTAGCAAAACCTTTCAAAGATTTGATGTTGTTAAATAGAGATGTGCTGCTACAACTTCAAATAGCTTCACATAAACAAAAGGAAGATCTAGTTTCGGCTGATGCTACTCAAATTCATTTTCAAGATTCTCAAGCAATTCTTCAAAAAGCATTAAGGGAATTTAGAATTTCTATAGAGCAAGAATATAGAACGATAGCTCGAATAGAAAAAGCTGGAAAAAATATCTCCAAAAAGATAAAGCACCACCAAAATCCTTGGGAAGTATATAAAATTCAGTTTCAAAATATTCTGGAGCAGATCCAATTGATTGATACCTCCGGATTAACATTTTTGAGAGTTATAGACATTTTTTTTGGCATTAAAGAGCACACTCAAATTTCCTATACTTCAAGTTTAGAAGAAGCCAAAAATTCAGAAAAAAATATAGAGCAAATTTTGGGTTCTCTTAACAATGTGTTAACTAATGAAGATGTAGTGCCTATTATTTCTGAAATTGATGAAGCAATTAAAAAAGTTGAAACTTCCGGTAGAAAACTAGAGGAATACTCTGTGCTGGTAGATCGAAATGTAAAGTCATTATCCATTCTCAATTTTCCTACAGCAACAAATCAAGGAATGTTGCTTATAAAAAAGATAGATTTTAATAGATCGGTAAAAAAATGGTTGGATTATGAATTGCTTCCGTTTTTAATAGACCTTTGGGAAAATCAGAATAATCTCGCATCTTATTACAAACACAGTCTTCTAAATTTAAAAAGCAGTCTTCATCTTTTAAGGAGCAATAAAACCACTACAATGGTTTCTTCTCAAATAATCACTTTAAGGGAAGTAGAAAGAACCATTTTATTAAATATTCAGAAGCAAGAACTGTTAATTCATGAAATCCAAAATAAACTTTCAACTCAATTTCTAGCCAGTAATATTTATGGTGTAGAAGAATTTCTGGAGGTTTCCTTCCAGTCTTCCTTAACTCAATATACAAGTGGTGGCAGTGGCTTTGTTTTAAAATGGTATCAAAAAATACGGGAGACCATACAGTCTTTAAACTCCTCTTATGAGAAATCCATTTCTTCTGCTCCAAAGAATTTAATGGATCAATCTATAACCTGCATCAATTATAGAATGTTAAAAGAGGAGAATGCACATTATGATACGTTATTCCTTAATAAGAACTTTATCGGGGATCTCTTTTTAGTTTCTAGAACAGAGGAAGAAAATATCCTTACCCGAAGTTTTAAAGATTGGCAGCTAGGATCTAATAAATCTGCGTTGATCACAGGAAATAGCTTGAGTGGAAAATCTACATTTATTGAAGATTTTGCAAAACAATATTTTGGAAAGGATACTATTTTATTAGAAACAGATAGTACCATAACCATTGAAGGTAGAAAATTTAAGACTACTAAAAATTTAAAGGAAGCCTTACAGGAGGTAAATAAGAATATTTATAATTCTAAACCTATTCTTATCATCGATAATTTGGAGTACTGGAGATCAGATGAGGTGAGCTTTTTAGATAATGTTCGTGCATTAGTGAATTTTGTACTTTCAGAATCAGACCGGGTTTTTATAATAGTTTCGATGTCCAAAGCAATGCAAAAACATGTGGATCAGCGCTTGCCCTTTTCTAATGCATTTACAACGCAATTGGATCTAAATAAGGCAAAATTTGACGAAGTTTTTAAAGCTGTTTTAATTAGGCATGGAGCTTCCCATAAGAAATTGGTAACGAAAGATAAGAATGCAATTTCTACTAAACAGATTGAAAATAAGGTACAGGAACTGGCAGGTAGATTTAACAATAATATTGGTGAAGTATTGCAGGCTTGGGCGTACAGCACTAAAATGACCGATGATAATTTAGTAATATTTGAAGAAGCAGAATGTGATTTTGAAGATTTTTTCACTTCAGAAGAAGTCATCATTTTAAAATATGTATATCTATATAAATATGTAAATGAAATGTTGCTAAAGAGTTTTCTTGGAAAAAGCTTTAATGTGAATTTTGATTCAGGAATTAAAAGGTTAATTAACACTAAGGTTCTCTGGAGAAATTCAAATGGCAATTTAATTATGAATCGTGTTATCACCACAGATATTTTTGAAATTCTAACCTATAGAGGAACCTTAAATTAAATGGAAAACATTACTTCTTTTTATACCTGGAAAGGCTTGTTTTACCTTTTTATATTTCTGTTAGCCTTATACGGAATTATAAAAGTGGTGATCACACTTATCGAAAATTCTGCACGTAAGAATCTTGCAAGTAAAAAATTTATTTTCTGGCTTAGAAATAGTTTATTTTTTTATACGCCCGTGGCAGTAATAGTTTTTATTTTAGGTTTTATATCTATAAACTACATAACCCATAGCATACTGGTACTTATAATAAGCGTTTTTGGTTATGCGTATATCCGCAATTATTTAAGTGGGATAATATTTAAATCTAACCCTATTGTGAATAGGGGAGCTTTAATTAGATCTAAAAATGTGGAAGGAGAGATCAAGCGTTTAATGCATTTGGGAATGACGGTTAATACGGAAGTAGGGGAGCAATACGTGAATTATACTGCAATAGAAAAACATGGTTTTACAGTGAATTCTAACAATAAAAGCGCACTTAGACAAACGCTATATCTTACTACCACTTTTACAGTAGAAACTATTTTGGATATCTTATTTGATAACCCAATTTTAAATTTTGATGAAAAGCCTAGTTTGAAAAAGGGAGTAATTCCAGATGAAATTATTCTGAAATATACTTTAGAATCTGGTGCTTCTACAGAAGATTTAATTTCGTTTTTATTGTTACATGATATACAATCAAGTTTAACACACGTAGTTAATTAAAATATGGAAATATTAACCTCATATAATTTAATAATTGGAGTTTCAGTAATAATTATACTCTCCTTCCTTTTTAATGGATTATCCAAAAAAACCAATATTCCTGCCGTTTTAATGCTAATTATGCTTGGGGTAGGTCTTCAGTATTTACTGAATTATTGGAATGCCGGAAATGTAAATTTCTTTCCAGTATTGGAAGTTTTAGGGATCGTTGGTTTAATAATGATTGTATTGGAAGCTGCATTAGAACTTGAACTGAAGCGGGAGAAATTAGTCCCTATTTTAAAAGCTATGGGAATTGCGCTCTTAGGACTTTTAGCTTCTGCTTGGGTTGCAGCCCTTATCTTATATAATTTTATTCCAGAAATGACCATGCAATCTGCTTGGTTATATGCAACACCTCTTTCTATACTCTCCAGTGCTATTATAATTCCAAGTGTGCTTGGTTTAACCGGCGCAAAAAGAGAATTTCATATTTATGAAAGTACATTTTCAGATATTCTAGGAATTATGATGTTCTATTTTTTGACAGGAAAATTGAATCCTGCAGAAGATGGTGGAATTATAGGTTTTAGCGGAAATTTAGTATTAACCATTGTGATTTCTTTGGTTGCCAGTTATGGAATTATATTAATATTTCAACGTATAAAAAGTCAGGTGAAGCTATTCTTATTAATTGGAGTACTTCTACTTCTTTATGCATTAGGTAAAAAGATGCATTTATCATCTCTTATAATAATCTTGATTTTTGGTTTAGTAATAGCCAATATGAAGCTATTCTTTAAAGGAAAGCTTTCAAAATATCTTCATTTCGAGAAAGCACATCATATTTACCATGAGCTGCACACTATAACCGCAGAAACCGCATTTGTTGTTCGTACCTTCTTTTTTGTGATCTTCGGGTTAACTATTGCAATTGCTTCACTTTGGAATGTGGATGTCGCTATTATAAGTCTTTTAATAATTGGCTCTATCTACGGAATTAGGTTTGTTCTACTAAGAATATTCATTGGTCCAGATATCCTTCCGCAGTTATTTATAGCACCAAGAGGATTGATAACTGTTTTGTTATTCTATGCCATTCCAGTAGAAGCTCAGATAGACTCATTTGAACCTGGCATCTTATTATTTGTAATTATTGGTACCAGTTTAATTATGACGCTTGCCATGATCTATGATAAGCGAAGATCTTCTAAGGCCATTAAACTTGCCAATAGCACTAAGGTGGGAACAACCAAATGGAAAGCGCCGGTTTTAGAGGAAACTGTTAGGTAAATTAACCTTGCATTGTGATAGAAATCTCTTATAATTAGCCAAATTTGGCAGATCTAAAAAATTTGGATAGTACAACAACAAAATTAAACATAGTAATGAATACAATATATAAAGTAGAAATATTAAATTTCGATACCATTCTAGAATTACCTAAATATTGGGATAAAAAGAAATATAAGGAACTATTAGCTATCATGGATTATGGTGATGTTTCAGAAATATCAGATGCAGAGCTTAAGGAGATGTGTTATATGTCTATTGCAGATAATGAACCCGAAGAAGCAGCCAAGCTTATTCTAGGCTATATTTTTGAAGATAGATTGAATGAAGGTCAAATAGATAATCTTTCAAATGAAATGCGAGAAGAAAAAATGTGGGAAGAATATGCTGAAATTGGTTACCATGAGGACTTTTTTAACACAGGTCAGATCCTTTATGATGCTTTCAACGGAAAATTTCCCCATCCGGAAGCGGTTGAGTTTGAAGTGAAGATCACATCAGATAAATTGATGGATTTATTAATAGATAACACTATTTCTGAAGCTGCATTAATACGGTTATTGGCACAAGGAATGCCGAAAAACACTCTGATAAATAGATTATTTACAGAACAATTAAGTTCTGAATCTTTTCAAGAGGCTGAAAATATTATTTGGCAAATGCAAACTGAAATTCAATCAGATTCTGCAGCTTTGGTAAAAGTGATCTCCTCCAAATATTTTTTCCAAGACTTAAAATATGTTGAAACTTTTGAAGGAAAAACACATAATGATGAAGAAATAGAAGAGGAAATATAAATTGAATATTTTCATTTTACCATGGATCCTAATTTAAAATGATCGCAAATAATATATATACTAATATTCTTAGTCACCTAAATAAGGTAATCACTTTAACCGAAAGTGAACAACAAGAATTCATTAGTATCCTGGAGGAAAAAAGGATCTCCAAAAAGAGATTTTTAATTGAACCTGGAGATCTTGTAGACTCAGAATATTATGTGGTTTCAGGATGTTTAGAGGCTTATTATTTGGATGAAACTGGAGATAAACACATCATCCAGTTTGCGGTTGAAGATTGGTGGATCTCAGATTTTGAAGCATTCTTTAATAAAGTTCCTGCTAAGTTATATGTAGAAACTATAGAAGATTGTACTCTTTTGGCGATTAACCACGAAGCCTTAGAAATTTTATACACGCGCATTCCTACATTCGAACGTTTTTTTAGAATTAAAACTACCAGTGCATTTGTTTCATTGAGAACAAGAATTCTTTCTACACTTCAAAAAAGTGGAAAAGAGCGCTATCTAGAGTTTTGTGAAACCTATCCTAAAATAGAGCAACGTGTTCCTAATTATCATATTGCAAATTATCTGGGTTTAAAGCCAGAGAGCCTAAGCAGAATAAGAAAAGAAGTTCTCTAGCTTAACTTTATTTAACACCTTCTCCTAACTTATATCAAGTAGTTCCAACAGCTTTAAGGCTAATTTTGTATTCATTATTCAATTAAATTATAGTGATATGAAAAATATACTTTTTGTACTTACCAGTAATGATGAGATGGGAAACTCCGGAAAGAAAACCGGATTTTGGGTGGAGGAATTTGCTGCGCCCTATTATAAATTAACAGATGCAGGTTACAATGTAACTTTAGCTTCCCCTAAAGGTGGACAGCCGCCAATAGATCCAAATAGTGCTACAGAAGATGCGGCTACTGAAGCTACAAAGCGTTTCGATAAGGACAACGAAACTCAGGAAATATTAGCTAATACCAAAAAACTTGAAGAGGTAGATCAGAAAAATTTTGATGCTGTCTTCTATCCAGGAGGTCACGGTCTGTTATGGGATCTTGTAGAAAGCAAAACATCTAAGAAATTAATAGAATCATTTTTAGAAAATAATAAGCCTATCTCTTTTGTATGTCATGCTCCGGCAATTTTAAAAAATATAGAAGATACAGATGGAAATGCTTTGGTAAAAGGTAGAAATGTTACCGGATTTACCAATGGCGAAGAAAAAGCTGTACAGTTAACAGATGTTGTTCCATTTCTTATTGAAGACATGATGAAAGAGAAAGGAGCAAACTATAGTAAAATTGGAGATTGGCAACCTTATGCTTTGGAGGATGGACTTTTAATTACAGGTCAAAACCCGGCATCTTCTTCTAAAGTAGCAGATTTATTAATGAAAAGATTAAAATAAGATATGAGTACCAAGCAAGAATTATTACAATCATACAATTTAGGTGACTTAAACCTGTCTAATAGGGTAGTGATGGCACCAATGACAAGAGGTAGAGCAAACAATCCTGAAAACAAACCGACAGGCAATTTACATGCTGAATATTATAAACAACGTGCGAGTGCTGGTTTAATTATTTCTGAAGGATCACAAATCTCCAAAGATGCTGTTGGCTATATAAATACTCCAGGTATCTATACCGAAGAACAGATCAAGGGATGGAAGAAAGTGACTGAAGAAGTACATTCTGCTAACGGAAAAATATTTATTCAACTTTGGCATGTTGGGAGAATGTCACACCCAGATTTTCATAATGGAGTGTTACCGATGGCTCCATCAGCAATTAATCCTAATGAAAAATCTTATACTCCAGAAGGATTTAAGGAAACTGTTACTCCTAGAGAAATGTCTCCAGAAGATATCAAAAATACAATTTCCGACTTCAGAACTGCAGCAAAAAATGCTGTAGATGCAGGATTTGATGGAGTTGAAATTCATTCTTCTAATGGCTACTTATTTCACCAATTTTTTAATGCCACATCTAATCAAAGAGAAGATGAATATGGTGGGAGCATAGAAAATAGAGCAAAGATACTTTTTGAAGTTTTGGATGCTGTAAAAGAGGTAATTCCAGAAAATAGAATAGGAGTAAGATTGAATCCATCAATGCATGGGATTTTTGGAAGTATTATGGATGAGCAAACCATTCCAACTTTCGATTATATTGTTGAAAAGTTGAATAATTACGATCTATCCTATTTACACTTGTCAGAACCTTTTACAGATGTGTCTAATCTTCCATTTGCAGAGACTGAAATTGCTAAACGATATAGACCCATATATAAAGGTACTATTATCATAAATGGTGGATTCGATCAAGAAAAAGGAAATCGTGTAATAGCTAAGGGAGATGCAGATATGGTAGCATTTGGCAAGCCTTTTATTTCTAATCCTGATCTAGTAGAACGATTTGCCCAAAATATTCCTTTAGACGAATGGGATGAAAGTACTTTTTATTCTGGTGGTGCAGAAGGATATTTGGATTATGAGGTTAAAGCAGAAAGAGAAGCTGTGTTGCAATAAGATTCTCTATAAATAAAAAAAAGCTCTTCAATTAATTTTGAAGAGCTTTTTTTTATTTAGGATAGTAGATTTAAAGTCTCTATTACACACTAAAATTTCCAAGCGATAAATCTGCTTTTTTTATTACCCTGACTCATAGGGATCACCTTATAAGTCGCTTTTAATTTATCCAGTTGTTTATATATTTTTGAAAGGCTTTCTTTTTTAGAAATAAGAGAAGTGAACCAACCTACCTGAGTCTTGAAATCGGCGCTTTCCTTGATCATTCGCTTTAAGAATAAAGCTTCGCCACCATTACACCATAATTCGTTGGATTCTCCGCCAAAATTTAACGGACTTCCAATTTCTCTTCCTAAATTCTTGGTCTTTCTCCTACTTGTTTTTGCAGCTTCTTCTTTAGAAGAATGAAAAGGAGGATTACACATACTAAAATTGAAATATTCACCTTTCTTGATTACTCCTTTAAACAAGTTGGAATGATCATCTTGGTACCTAATTTCTATATTCTGACTTAATTTTTTTGTGGTATTTATATTATTCTGGGCTGCAACCACCGCATTTTCGTCAATATCTGCACCAACCATTTTCCAGTGATAAATACTGTTTGCTAAAATAGGGTAGATACAATTAGCACCGACTCCAATATCCAGACCTTTAACTTCGGGAGTTAATTTTTCTTCAGCAAGAAGATCGGCCAGATGATGAATATAATCTGCTCTTCCAGGTATTGGTGGAATTAGGTATTTAGGAGGAATATTCCAATCAGTTACTTTGTAATGATGTTTTAATAATGCTTTATTTAAATGAAGCACTGCTTGATTATCACCAAAATTAATAGTTTTTTCAGAATTAGTATTAGCAATAATATATTGTGATAATTCTGGTTGTACTTTTTCAAGTTCGTCAAAATTATAGGCTTCGTTATGTATGTTCTTTGGATGCAAATGTGTGAGATTAATTGAGGGGCAAAGATACGACCTTTATATTGGTTGAAATAACTTAGCTGGCACAACTTCAGAATCTTGAAGAAGTATGGTTTTTAGCTGTATTTTTGCAAAATGGCAAATACAATTAAAGATCAGAGTGAGATTCTTAAAAAAATGGGGATTAAAAAACTTAATTCTATGCAGGAAGAGGCATGTGAGGTTATAAGTACAAACTCTAATGTAGTTTTATTATCACCAACTGGAACGGGGAAAACCTTAGCTTTTTTATTGCCAATAATAGACTTGTTGGATATGAATTCTAAGGAGGTTCAAGCTTTGATCTTAGTTCCTTCCCGGGAACTTGCTATACAAATAGAACAAGTGATTAGAGAAATGGGAACTGGTTACAAGACTAATGCTGTTTACGGAGGGAGACCTTTTTCTAAAGATAAAATAGAGTTGAAGCATGAGCCTGCTATTTTGATAGGAACTCCTGGAAGAGTTTCAGATCATTTAAGAAGAGAAACTTTTTCAGTACAAAATATTAAAACCTTGGTGTTGGATGAATTTGATAAATCTTTGGAAGTTGGATTTGAAGAGCAAATGACAGAGATCATTCAAGCTTTACCTAATATTGAAAAACGCATACTTACCTCTGCAACACAACAAATTGAGATCCCAAGTTTTGTTGGATTAAAAAATGCCAAACATATAAATTATCTGGATGGTAAAAAGAAATCTCAACTTCAGATAAAAACTATAAATTCTCCTTCAAAAGATAAATTAGAATCTTTAAAAGAAGTTTTAGATCATATTGGCAATAAGCCGGGGATCGTATTTTGTAATTTTAGAGATAGCATTCAACGGGTGAGTGATTACTTAACTTCGACTAATATTGGTCACGGTTGTTTTCATGGAGGAATGGAACAGCAAGACAGAGAACGTTCTCTCATTAAATTTAGAAATGGAACTCATAATATCATTGTCGCTACAGATCTTGCGGCCAGAGGATTAGATATTCCTGAACTTAATTTTATTATTCATTATCAACTTCCGTTAAAAGAGGAGCAATTTACCCATAGAAATGGGCGAACTGCGCGTATGAATGCGAGTGGAAATGCGTATGTTATTAAATGGGTAAAGGAAGACCTTCCAGATTTTATAGATTTAGATGAACTACAAATCCTAAAAAATAATGAAGTTTCTAACGAAACTCTATGGGAGACCTTATTTGTTTCTGGCGGAAGAAAAGA
>JBBSVD010000037.1:0-21194 GCA_038233835.1 Flavobacteriales bacterium
AAAAAAAGTTAGTAACTGTTATTGTAATATTTCAAAAACCTCATCAATAAATAGATCTACCCAAAGTGAGTACATTTTTCCACTTGGATGTAATCCATCATTCGCCACTAAAGATCTATCTGATTTTGCCATTTTGGAAATAGGAGTAATATTATAGAAAGCTAGACCAAATTGATCTGCTACTTTTTTTAATACCGCATTGAATTCGGCTATTTCGCGGCCTATTTCTACTGCATTGGAAGCACCAAAAGGAGTAGCTCCATAATCTGGAATACTTACCACAAAAACCCCCTCTTTTCCTTTACTTGAAAATTCTATGGCTTCAATAAAAATTGTATTAAGATCTATCTCGAATTCTCCTATAGATCTATTTTGAAACTGATTGTTCACACCAATTAAAACAGACACAAGATCATATTTCTCATTTCCAAGATTAGCTTCCATGGCATTGAGCAAATTTTGAGTGGTCCACCCCGTTTTAGCGATGATCTTCGGATCGTTAATAGCGATTCCTCTGGTTCTTAATGCTGCTGTTAACTGTAACGGCCATCTCATATTTTCTGTAACACTTTCTCCTATGGTATAAGAATCTCCTAATGCCAGATAACTAAGATTCCCTGGTTCATTTATCGTATTTGACTCTTCTGGTGACAATGCATCAGAAGAACTGCTGCAACCGCTAAATAAAATTAAGAGTGCTGTTATAAGTGTGAATTTTGCTTTCATATCAATTTTGAATAATGAATGAAATTTATATTATTTTTGAACACATCTATTTCATTTTAATAAAGTTATAAGAGTTTTAAAGAGCTAAACTTTTCTTAATAAATTAGATCTCTATATCTATAAATGAAAAAACCTTCAATTTAGAATTGAAGGTTTTAAATTATTTTAAAAAGAAAACTATTTATTCGATATAACCCATTTTCTTCATCCATTCATCATTGAACATTTTGCCAACATACCTGCTTCCATGATCATGAAAAAGAACAACTACAACGTCATCTTTCGTGAAATGTTCCTTTAACTGAAGTAATCCTTTTACGGCTGCTCCTGCACTATTCCCCAAAAACATACCTTCTTCTCTTGCCAATCTTCTGGTATACACTGCAGCATCTTTATCTGTAACCTTTGTAAAACCATCTATAAGAGAGAAATCTACATTTTCTGGTAAAATATCTTCTCCAATTCCTTCGGTTACATAAGGATGAATTTCATTTTCGTCAAAGATCCCAGTTTCATGATACTTTTTAAAAACAGAACCATATGTATCTATTCCCCAAACTTTAATATTAGGATTTTGTTCTTTTAAATATTTGGCTACTCCAGAAATAGTTCCACCTGTTCCTACCCCAACCACAAAATGTGTGACCTTGCCATCTGTTTGCTTCCAGATCTCTGGGCCAGTACTTTCATAATGTGCTTGAGTATTAGAAGGGTTGTCATACTGATTAACATACCAAGAATTAGGCGTTTCTGCTGCCAATCTTTTGGAGGTGGAATAATAAGATCTTGGGTCTTCTGGAGCAACATCTGTTGGGCAAACAACTACTTCACTACCAACTGCTCTTAGTATATCCATTTTTTCCTTGCTCTGCTTATCACTAAGCACACAAACCATTTTATAACCTTTTATAATAGCTACCAAGGCCAATCCCATTCCTGTATTTCCTGAAGTTCCTTCAATAATAGTACCTCCCGGCTTTAATCTCCCGTCAGCTTCAGCATCTTCTATCATTTTAACTGCCATTCTATCCTTTGCAGAATTTCCAGGATTGAAAGTCTCGTATTTTGCCAAAACCAAGGCATCAATCTCTTTAGTAAGTGTATTCATTTTAACCATAGGCGTATTCCCAATGGTTCCTAATATATTTTCAGCGTATTCCATATTTTATTTTTGAAAGTGCAAAGATACTTCACTTAAATCCTCTTTGCAAGAAATTGGATAAATGTGTAGTTATGTAAGACTTTAGTCGAATTTCATCGCTTTAACCGGGGATATTTTAGAGATGATCACAGATGGTATTAAAAGCATTAGTAAACACAAGATCAAGGTTCCAATATTTACTGCTAATATATACTCCCAACCTATATAAACAGGGACTTCTGTAACATAATAGGTTTCAGGATTTAAAGGAAAAAGTTTGAAATATTTTTGGATGAACAACAAGCCCAAACCTATAAGATTTCCCCAGAACAAACCTAAAAGAATTAAATAAGAAGCATTATATAAAAAGATCTTTCTAATACTCCAATCTGCACCTCCCAATGCTTTTAGGATCCCAATCATTTGGGTGCGCTCTAATATGAGCACCAATAAGGCAGTGATCATATTGATTCCTGCCACCAAGATCATGATCCCGATGATCAAAGCGATATTGAAATCGAATAACGAAAGCCATTCGAAAATTGAATAATATTTTTGTTTTATGGTTTGAGTATCCAGAAAGGAATTGGTGTTATCATACACTTCAGCTCCTTTTTGATCCAGCTCATCAAAATCATCAATAAATACCTCAAAACTTCCTACCTGATTTTTTTCCCAATTATTAAGCCGTTGAATATGCCTGATATCTGAAAGCACATATAATTCATCAAATTCTTGAAAGCCAGAACTGTAAATCCCTTTTACAACAAAGGCGCGAACCCACGGTAATTTTTTTTCATCTTCCCTAAGGAAATAGGTAACTACTTTATCGCCTACTTTAAAACCTAACCGATTAGACAGGTATTCTGAAATTAAAATATCTTCATTTAAACCGTCACTAAAATCTGGTAATTCCCCTTCTATAAGAAAATCCTTGAAATTCTCCCACCTAAAATCTGCTCCAACTCCTTTTACGATAATACCTTCAAAATCGGTTTCTGTTCTAATTATTCCCGCTTTTGTCGCGACTGCCTGCACATGAGTTATTCCTTCTACCGTTTTAAATTCAGGATAAAAATCCTGATCAATAGAAACCGGCATTAAGGACACTTGAGAACTGTTATTATCGTAACTCTGTATGGTAATATGGCCGTTGAAGGCTGCGATCTTTTCACGAATTTTAACTTGAAGACCTATTCCGGTGGCAAAAGAAACCAACATCATAATAACCCCAATTGCTATTGCGGCAATTGCAATTTTTATTATCGGTGCCGAAATACTACTTTTATACTTCTTAGCGCTAATAAGCCGTTTGGCTATAAAAAATTCGAAATTCAAGACAGATTCATGGTTTATAGATTCTTCAAAAATACATTTTTATTCGTTCTTATAATTACTGTTTCCTGCGGAAGGAGTACAGGACAGGTTAAAACTGAAATACTAGAAAAAGAACAAGTTTCAAAAACTCTTCAAGGCAGCATTGAGAGTGTTCAAATTTTAGTTCTTGGTGCGAATAGAACTGAAGCATATTTACCTCTGCTGAAAAATAAAAAAATCGGGATCGTTGGTAATCAAAGTAGTCTTATCAAGCGTGATTTTTCAAATTCTGAAGCGAATAATTATACACATCTTGTGGATTCCTTAGTTGCTCTCAAGGTAAATGTTATTCGTGTATTTGCGCCAGAACATGGATTTCGCGGAACCGCCGATGCTGGTGAATCTATTAAAGATGGTAAAGATATAACCACAAGTCTTCCAATAATTTCTTTGTATGGTGATAATAAAAAGCCTGAGCCAGAACAATTAAAAGATATTGAACTAATGGTTTTCGATCTGCAAGATGTAGGCGCAAGATTTTACACTTATATTTCTACGCTTCATTACGTGATGGAGGCTTGTGCAGAAAATAATATTCCGCTTCTTTTATTGGATAGACCAAATCCTAACGGACATTATGTTGATGGTCCTACCTTAAATATGGAACACAATAGCTTTGTGGGAATGCATCCTATTCCCGTGGTTCACGGATTAACCTTAGGAGAATATGCCAAGATGATCAATGGAGAGAAATGGCTGAAGAACGGAATTCAATGCAAGCTTCAAGTTATTAAAATGGAAAATTATGATCATTATCTAAAGTATGAGCTTCCAGTAAAACCCTCTCCAAACCTACCTAATGCGAAAGCTGTTAATCTATATCCCAGCCTTTGCTTTTTTGAAGGAACCAATGTTAATGCAGGTCGAGGAACCAACAAACAGTTCCAAGTATTTGGATCTCCATTTTTGGATAAGTCAGTTTTTAAATACGGTTACACTCCTGTTTCCATGGAAGGAGCTAAAAGCCCTAAACATTTAAATGAATTATGTTATGGGGAAGATCTTAGTCAGATTGATTATCTAAATAGCATTAATTTGAATTGGCTCATAAATGCTTATAATAATACTTCTAATAAAGAAGATTTCTTCAACTCATTCTTCACCAAACTCGCTGGAGGAACCGAATTGCAAATTCAAATTGAAGCTGGAATGTCTTCGGAAGAAATAAGTAAAACTTGGCAAAGAGACCTTACGGCTTTTAAAGAAGTTAGAGAAAAATATTTGTTATATAAATAGCATTATTTCAACTTAATCCTTCTTTTCATCTCCTCAACTATATTATAAGCAGCAGGACAAATTTCAGTATTCTTTAAGGTGATATTAGATATCTTATGAAAGTCCTTCCTATCTGTATGCGGATATTCTCTACAGGCCTTTGGCCTTACTTCATAAATTGAGCAATAATTATCGTCCCCAAGAAATGTGCAAGGAACTTGTTTTAAAACATGATCGTTATCTTCATCTACACGCAAGTACTTATCTATAAACTGGGCAGGTTTTTGTCTGAAATGTTTTGCAATTCGCTCAATGTCCTTATTTGTAAATAAGGGCCCAGTTGTTTTACAGCAATTAGCACAGGTTAAACAATCGGTTCTTTTAAATTCTTCTTGATGCAATTCCTGCATTTGAAAGTCCAAATGTTTAGGTGGTCTTTTACGCAATTTTGCGAAGAACTTTTTATTCTCGTTATGCTTATCTTTAGCCTTTTTGGGGAGATCTTTTAAAATGTCGTCCATAAGCTCAAAGATATGAAGAAGCAAGAAAGCAACAATGCCAATACAGATGTGTTTGGAAAAGCAATTTTAGCTTATTATAATGAAAAAGATGAAACTCCTATTCTTGTTCATTCTCCAGATTTTGATGATGATGAGATCTTAGTGCCTTATCTGTTTAGAGATTATGAAGAAATGCCCGCTTTGGAGCAGGAAGCTCTGCGTAAAGCTAAAGGAAAGGTACTAGATGTTGGATGCGGCGCAGGAAGTCACTCGCTATACCTTCAAGATCATAGGAAATTGGAAGTTACCGCTATAGATCTTTCTGAAGGAGCTTTAGAAATTTGCAATGCCAGAGGAATTAAAAATATTCGAAATATCAATTATTTCGAGCTTAAAGATGAGAAGTTCGATACTATTTTACTTCTAATGAATGGCACTGGAATTATCGAAAAACTAAATAATCTAGATCGATTTTTTAAACATACTAGATCGCTTTTAAACCAAAGTGGACAAGTTTTAATAGATTCCTCAGATCTAAGTTATTTATTCGATCCAGATGAAGAAGGTGGTATCTGGGTAGATCCAGATGCTCCCTATTACGGAGAATTAGAATTCAGTATTAGTTATAAAGGAGAACGATCTGGTAAGTTTTCTTGGTTGTATCTCGACTATAACAGCCTAGAACTTGCCGCTGAAGAAAATAATTTTAGCTGTGAACTAGTTAAGAAAGGAGAACACTATGATTATTTAGCCATCTTGAAATCTTTATAGTTCGGAATTCGTAGATATTTAAATGAAACTTAATCTTTATAATTCTGGATTATTATAATTAAATTTAAAACACTTTTTATATAAAAAATCATGAAATTACCTAAAATATTATTCCCTTTTTTATTTCTGTTTTTAATCATTGGGTGTTCCAAAGATTCATCCAATCCAGACAATGGAACTCCACGTGTAGATAAAAGTGCAAATTTAAAAGCACTTGGAGCTTCTGCCAACGAACTTTTAAGCGATACAAAATTTACATCTTTAACCATCGAAGTTGTATATGTGACTGGATTTAAGCCAACAGATGTGGCACTAAACAATCTATCCCAATTTCTTTCACAGCATACTTTTAAACCAGATGGAATATCAATTACTACAAGAGCGGTGGCGAGTTCTAATAAAGCACCTTTTACCATAGAAGAGATAGCTAAAATAGAAGCAGAGGAACGCAGCGTTTACAATGCAGGAGATGAGATTGCAATTTTTATTTATGTTGCAGATGGAAGCAATGAAAAAGATGAGAATGAAAAAGTGATCTTGGGTTCTGCTTTTAGAAATACTTCGGTTGTACTTTACGGTAAAACCATTGAAAGAATTGCAAATAATTCCAATTCAACGGCTAAAAGCGATGTAGAAACTGCAGTTCTCAATCATGAATTTGGGCATCTTTTTGGTTTGGTAGATGTAGGATCGCCAATGCAAGTGAACCATGAAGATCCTAATAGCGAAGCTCATTGCAATGTAAGTGGATGCCTAATGGTTGCCAATATCGAGTTTGGAGGAAGTATTATAGATATGGTGGAGACCAATATTCCAGAATTAGACGATCTTTGTGTTAATGATCTAGTTGCCAATGGCGGAAGATAATTAGAGGTTACCTGAAAATTATTTAAGTCGTGTATCTTCCAGAATACTCTTTAAACATTTTTTATTTTCAGGTAACCTTTTTGCAGCCAAAGGCTATCAAATAAATTATTTAAAGGTTAAAATAAATGCCGAGCTAGTAAAACTCGGCATTTATTTTTTCTGAAAAAATTATATGTTTTAATTCACTTTTTCTCCATTTACATAAGTTGCTATTACCTTGATTTTAGATATCTCGTTAGCTTCAACTTCCATGATGTTTTTATCTAGAATGGTAAAATCGGCGAATTTTCCAGGTTCTATACTACCTTTTTCATTTTCTTCAAAATTGGCATAAGCTGCCCAAATAGTCATCCCTTTCAAAGTTTCTTCTCTGCTTAAAGCTTGATCCATTTTATAACCACCTTCAGGATAATTTTTAAGATCTTTTCTAGCTACCGCTGCATAAAAGGTATAGAAAGGATTTACCTCCTCTACTGGAAAATCTGTTCCTAATGCAACAATACCCGCTTGATCCAGCAACTTTTTAAAAGCATAAGCTCCTTTAATCCTATCTGGACCTAACCTATCTTCTGCCCAATACATATCACTGGTAGCATGGGTTGGTTGTACCGAAGGAATTATGTTTTTACTAAAATATTTAAAATCGGCAGGATCTATAACTTGAGAATGCTCTACTCGCCAACGTCTATCTCCTTTATCCTTTAATAAAGCATCGTAAGTTTGAAGTACTACGCTATTTGCAGAATCGCCAATAGCATGAGTATTCATTTGATATGGAGAAGCAGCAATACGCGCTGCTGTTTTCTTAAAATCGGCTACTGAAGACAGCAATGCTCCATAGTGATTTGCTTTATCTGAATAAGGTTCTTTTAATGCTGCTCCTCTCGATCCTAAGGCTCCATCCCCGTAGAATTTTACTGAACGTACATTTAAACGATCTGTTTTATATGGCTCCTTTTCCAAATAAAAATCTATGTTAGATGGAGTATTACTTATCATGGCGTATAAGCGAATCTTTAAGTCTCCTGAATTATTTAAACTATCTATCAGTTCTATAGTATTTCTATCAATTCCCGCATCTACCACAGTAGTTAAGCCATAACTAAAACATATTTTTTGTGCTTCTAGTAAAGCAGCAATTTGTTCTTTTTTTGAAGGTTCATCCATTGCATCATAAATAAATGACATTGGATTATCGATCAAAATTCCGGTTAATTCTCCGTTTTCAATTTCAATAGCTCCACCTTCTACCTTGGAATTCACTGTTACTCCGGCTTTATCCAAGGCTGTTTGATTTGCTAATAATGCATGTCCATCTACTCTGGTAATAGCAACTGGTGTTTCCGGAAATAAACTATCTAACTTCCTTTTATTCGGAAACTCTTTTATCTCCCAATCATTTTGATCCCATCCTCTACCGGTGATGAAACTGGATTTTTTTTCTTTCTGAAAACTGATAATTCTCTCTATCACTTCATCAAAACTTTTAGTTCCCATAAGGTCTACAGTTTGTTTCTGAAGTCCCATTCTATAGAAGTGTGCATGTGCATCTATCAATCCAGGTAGAACAGTTTTTCCATCTGCATCAATTTTATTCTTAAAAGTGTATTTCTCTTGAAGATCTTCAGAAGTTCCCATCTCTAGAAATTTTCCATCTTCTACCGCAAATGCTTCAGCTTTAGAAAAAGTAGAATCTACAGTGTAAATATTTGCATTGTAAACTAAAAGATCTGCCTGTTGTTTTTTTTCAGAAGCACAGGAAACAAAAAGAATTAGGGTGATGGCAAGTAGGAAGATTTTATTCAGCATATTTAATATTTTTCATAAAAATAGGTAATGGGAATTAAATAGGTATATATTTTGAACAATCTTTCCAATAGTAAGTTTAATTAAAATATTGTAATCTAGTTAACATGAAAAAAGATCGGAAGCTGTGCTTCCAATCTTTTTTCTTTTTTTTCAACTGGTCGTAAAACCTAACCTAATCCAATGGCATCCAGAATTGCTTCTCTTATACTAGGATTGGCAGCCGCTGCTAATGCAATAGAGATCACCAAACCGATTGCTGCATAAGAAAAATCTTTAAAGATCATTTTTCCAGCTTTCTTGCGGTGTTTTTTCCCTTTTTTTGTTCTTGCAAGGCTAATCGCAATTTCTCTACCTCCAATGATACCTAAGAATAACCAGGTTGTACTCATTGGTACGGTGCTAATAAATAGTTTATAGATAAGTAGAATCACATAGGTTAGATCCACTAAAGTTGCTGCACGAATATCGGAGATTCTAGACTTTTCGCTTACTACCTTCTGAATTTTATCTCCTCGCAAATAAAATAATAATCCTAAGCCTGCAAAAATTGTCGTAGCAAATATTATAAATTGAGTGAGGGTTTGTTGTCTTGGTAAATACACAGCGATATTTGCACCGTCCTGCATTACCCAAACAGCCCACAAAGATCCACTAACAACCCACTGAACTATATTCCAACTATTATGGAATTTTCGACTTTTAAAAAATGTTTTAATGAGATTATAGGAAAAATACCATACTGCGAAAGACAAGATAAATGCCATTGCATAACCACTCAAACTCTTAAATACTACGGAAGTTATCCCAGAGGTATCTGCACTAAAAACAGATAGTATTAAGAAGGTAGTAGAAACCGGCATTCTCAATCTGGTTAATATCAATAATACCAACGGAGCGATTATTTGAAAAAAGCTGAAATTTTCTGGATGTGGATATTTTGTGGTTCCATCTGGTTTTAATAATCGTTGGAAGGTAACATCTCCATCAAAATACACCCAACTAAAAATAACGGTAGCAAGAAATATCCCACCTATATAAAGCCATAACGCCCACCATCTTCTTGTTTTATTGCTTTCAATAAATGTCCCTAAAGATTGGATACTATCGTTTGCAACAGTTGCATAAGCAGCAAAGAAAAACCCAAGCCACATGGCTGCCTGACTATTTCCGGTAAATATTCCAGCCAATACTATTCCTATGATAACTATGGCAAGAAACGCTTTTTCCTGAACCATAAAATCTAAAATATTCAGGTAAGGACGAGACCTATCACTTCTTCTAAACTTGCTCATATAATTAGGGTATTTATGTGGAAAAGTTTATTTTTTAATATTATTGAATCTTTTTTTGAGCCGCAAAAATATACTTTTTTATTTAATTCAAGATCTTTTATCGACCGATGCAATATATGGAGACTTGAATCAGAATTGCTTAAAAAAACAAAAAGGGCTGTTCATATGGAACAGCCCTTTATATATTTCAGTTTCAATATTTTAATTGTAATCGAACTTATAAGTTGCTCCAGCCATCACTTGGATGCCTTGCACAGGAAAATTAGACCAACGCTCATAAGAATTTCCTAATAAATTATTCCCTTTTGCAAAGATGGAAAGCTGCTCTGTAAATCTATATCCAAGATTAGCATTAAGATCTGTAAAGGCATCTAAAGTGGTTGTTCTACTTCCTAAAGCATCTCCACCAACTAAAATTTCCTCTCTATCCATACGTTCTCCAACATAAAAAAGATTAGCTCCAGCAAACCATTTTTTGGTGATTTGATAGTCCATTAAAACCGAAGCTTTTATGTTTGGAAGATTCCAAGCCTCTTCCTGCGAATCTGAAGAGTAATCGAAGAAAGAAGCATTCATACCCAATTTAAAATCACGATTCACATCCACATTGATCTCCCCAGAGAAAGACAAGGTATTAATATCGTCGTAAACCACTCCAAAAGAATTGCCAAAGGCATAATCCTGAGAACTTGAAGGATTACTTGAATTGGTAAGGAAAAGTGCTTTGTTGATCTCTGTTTTATACCCTCCTTTTAAACTATAGGCAATGCTATTAGTTAATTTTCCTTTTGCTCCCACATAAAAATCATAAGGCTTATCTGTTGGGGCAATATTTAAAGTAGGAGAAATATAAGGATTCTCCTGAGAGAACTTATAATATGTATTCTGAGTTAAGGCTCCTTCTAAGCCCGCAAATGCAATAAAATAATCGCCTGCCAATCTATAGCTAGCCGATACTTGAGGGTAGATATAAAAACTATTATCACTATTCTCTGTGTCCAAACCATAAACAAATGAGGCTCCTAAATTTAAAGTGAGATCATCTCTTAGTACTAATAAACTTGGTGTAACACCAAATATCATATTGGTGTAATTAATCCCTCCAAAATTGTTATAATCCTTTTCGAAATTTCCGTTTAACACATCTGCAAAAACCTTTGTACTTATTAACTCACTAGCAATAGAAACTTCAAAATCTGTATCTGCTATAAAATTATGTTCTGTAGAATTATAAGAATCTCCGAAATAACGATAGTTTGCAGAAGCCTTGTTCAGAAAAGAATCATACAATTCTATTTCTCCACCAAGGATTCCAGAATAGTAATTTTGTTGAGGATCTATGGTTTTGACAACCTCATTACTTAAAATTAAACCTTCTGGTAGTCCATACCAATTAAATAATTGGTGCTCCAGTCCTAACTGAGTATTCCAGGAACTGTTCTTATTTCTAGAATTATAATTTAAATTTAATTCTGTATCGTAAAATTTATCGTCTAGACGAACCTCTTCTATCCCTCCTTGGGAAGAATTATGGGTTAGATAAACGCCGAAATTATCACTGCGGCTAATTTCAAGATTACTGTAGAATTCAGCTAAAATATTAGAATAAGATCCAAATCCAAGAGTAACATAATTATCATACAATTTAACTCTCTTTTCCTTCTCTACTTTAGTTGCAACACCTTTAGAGGGGGTAAATGTTGAAGCTACAGGAACCGAAAAAATACTGTATTTAACAGGTTTTTTTTCCAGACTTACAGAATCTCCCATCACCGGGGTTTCTTTTATTTTGAAAGCATCGTTTACTGAAGGTGTATAGGGTTTCACCACAATTACAGTTTCACTACCCAAAGGTTTATCCTGAGCAACTAGAACACCGGTAAATAAAAATGACAATAAAAACAGACTTCTTTTAATTGAAGGGGTTTGCATATTGAGGTACTTAAATGTTAGTTTGATTATTTTAGTTTCTTGTGTCTACAGAAGCATTGGTTTTAGCTTCCATTGCTTTTAACTTGTTCAATTCTGTTTGTGCTTCCTGCACTACATCTGGAAATTCCTTAAAATTCTTAATAACGTTATCCAAAATATAAGTAGCTTGGTAAGCATCCTTTAATGCGTAGAAATTCTTAGCCATCACGATCAATCCTTTTGCTCCATAAAATTTATAGCCGGAGTAATCTTTTGCTAATTTTTGAACAGACTCGTTTGAAGCTTTAAAGTTTGCTGCCTTGTTTTTAAAATAAGCATCATAATAAAGTGCCTCTGCAGCCAATTCTCCAGTTGCAATTTTCAAAACCTCTGCATAGGCATTTTTTGCTTTAGTCTCATCACCTGTGCTAAAAGCAGATCTGGCAATGATCACCTGAGCATCAGATTTCACATTATTCTCTATAGAAGAATTCTTCAATACTTTCTCAGCATAAGAAACTGCTTTGCTGAAATCTTTTAATTCATAATAAGATTTCATCAAGTTTGATTGTGCATAAATTACATTCTGATCGAAATCTGCCTCGCCTTCCAATCTTTGTAACAGCGGTAATGCATCCTGATAATTTCTCTTTTCAAGATAGATCTGAGATAATCTTGCCAAAGCTTGCTCGGAGAACTCACCTCTGGGCTTGTTTACTACATATTTGTAGTTGGAGATCGCTTTATCTTTTTGATCTTCTCTAAAATAAAGCTGTCCCAAATAGAAATTACCTTTAAGAGAATTAAGCCCGTTAGGAAACGACTGTAGGTATTTTTCTAATGCAGTTTTTGCTGCTGCTGTATCGTTGTTTAAATATTGCTTTTCTGCAGCTTCAAAAGTGGTGTTATCCAGATCTTCATCTGTAACTTCAACAAAATCTACGTTTTTAACCCATGCAGCATATTCATCTGTCTTTCCTAGATCTATGTATATCAATCTTGCAGTACTCACCGCTTGCATTGCTTCCGGAGTGTTTGGATAATCTGCAACCACTTTTTTAAATCTCTCTAAAGCTTTGTTGGCTTGATCACCATTAAAATATATAAGTCCTTGTTTAAGCATAGCCTGAGGCACAAATGCACTTCCGGGAACATCACGAATCAATTTATTGTAAGATTCTATTCCTTTATCAGTGTTATTCATTGCCACGTAGGTATTTCCCAATTCATACATCGCATCGTCCCTGTAGGAAGAGCGCGGATATCTATTAGAAAAACTACTAAGGTCTTCTATCTTACTTTCGTTTCTATCTACAAATCCATAACTAATGGCTTTTTGATAGGCAGCATAATCTGTATTCCCAAGATTCATGTCTATTGCCTTGGTATATGCTTCCATTGCAGGCCAGTACTTACTGGTTACAAAATAAGTATCTCCTAATCTGGTATAGGCATCATTCCTTCTTGCCTTATCATTATTAGACCCATTTGCATATCTGTTGAAGAAGTCTATAGCCTTGGAATATTCCTTTTGTTTGAAATATGCATAAGCAATGTTATAATCTATATTATTCTTTTCAGCTAAACCGGCACTAGCACTCATAGCATTAAATTCCTGATATCCACTTAATGCTTCCTGCATTCTATTTAAATTAAAACCGCTTTCTGCTCTCCAAAAAGTTGCCTTTGCTGTGATCACAGGATCTACTTTATTCTTTAATGCCTTTTCAAAGTTGATGCTTGCATTTCTATAATCTCCATTTTCATATAGTTCCAGTCCGTAGAAATATGCTACTTTTTGATAAGCTGCTTTATCACTGAAGTTTTTATTGGTCTCCAGAAGTTGCATCGCTTTTTCGTAATTCTTAGAAGTGATAAATGAATCTATTAATAACGTTTCCATTTCACTTTTAACAGGAGTATTTGGATATTTATTCAAATAGTTTATCAAAACTTCAGAAGGGCTCATGTAACTATTCCCAATCTGGTAACTAAGTTTAGTATAATTCAAATATGCATCTTCTTGTATCTTTGCATCAAAATCCATCTCGCTTGCATTTTTAAATGCGTTAAGAGCTTGTTGCTTCAGATCCAAATTTAAATAAGATTGTGCTAAATGGTAATAGGCATTTTGAGCAATGCTATTTTTCCCGTCTATAATTTTATTGAATTCGGAAATAGCACTTTCATAATTTCCTTGCTTGTAATAAGCATATCCTAATTGATAATAGTCTGTATTGGTCCATTTCCCTCTTAAACCTTTATATTCTTTTAGATAAGGAATAGATTGTTCAAACTTACCAAGGTTAAAATAGCTTTCTCCTATAATTTTATTTAGCTCAGAGATCTCAGATCTATTTGCTTTAGGCAATTGCTCCAAGCCTAATTCTATGGCTTTTTCAAAATTTCCTTGTTTAAAATTCATATCACTTTGGAAATAGGAAAGATTTTCAGAATACCTATCGTTTTCCTTTACTTCTTCAAAAAGTACATTTGCTTCTTCATAATCATCGCCTTCATATGCCATATATCCTAGGTAATATTTAGCTTGAGAACCATATTCTTTAGAATCGCGCACTTTATTTAAGTAGGTAGCAGCTTCTTCAAAATTATTAGAAGCATAATATGCATATCCATTATTAAAGTAATAACGCTCCTTATCTGCGCGGCTCATCCCCTTTTCATCCACACTATCATACCATTTTCTGGCATAAGAATATTTCCCTGTCTGGAAGTAATAATCTGCAACATCTATAAAAGCGGTATTTCTTTTTGTGGAGGTAGGATAGCGCTCTACAAAATCTTCCATTAGCTTATCTGCTCCAGGCTGGCCTAGTCTTACGGCAGCATTGGCAATATAGTAAGCGCTATCTGAAATTATTTTTTCATCGTCACTTTCATCCTTCACCTCATCAAATAAAGTTTGCGCAGGTAAAAACTGCTCATTGTTATATAATTCCAGTGCCTTATTATATTTTACAAGGTCATTGGTTTGAATGGCAGATTGTTGTGCAAAAATGGAAGTGAAAAATAAGGTGAAAACAACTAGGAAAGAGGCAATACGTCGTGTCATTAAATTGTTTTTAGGTTGATGAATCAAAGATACTTAAACACTTATTCCATAACGCAACAACATTGTGATAATTATGTTAATATGAAAAAAAGTGATTTAGCCAGTTTTTAATTGAGCATAAAACATGTAACATTTGCAAATAAAATCCTCTCAGATGATTACCACAAGTCCTTTAAAAAGAAATATTAGAAACAGATGAAAAATGTATATTTGCCAATATCTTGAACCTATATAATTACAATCGTACCATATGTCTAACATTGTCCTAGAATTAAAAAATGCTGCTATCTATCAACGTGAAAGTCTTATCTTATCTGAAGTAGATGTAACTATTAACAAAGGGGAATTTGTATATCTAATTGGAAAGACGGGAACCGGAAAAAGTAGTTTTATGAAAACGCTTTACGGAGACCTTCCTTTAACCGAAGGTGAGGGAAGTATTGTAGATTATAATTTAAGGACCTTAAAGGAAAAAGATATTCCCTTTCTACGCAGAAAATTAGGAGTGGTCTTTCAAGATTTTAAGTTGCTAAATGATAGAAATGTTCGTGAGAACTTAGGTTTTGTTTTGAAAGCTACTGGCTGGAAAGAAAAACAATCTATGGATCGCAGAATAGATGAAGTCTTGGATAAGGTTGGAATGAAAACCAAGGGATTTAAGTTTCCATATCAATTATCTGGAGGAGAACAACAACGAATTGCTATTGCACGCGCTTTGTTAAATGATCCAGAACTCATACTCGCAGATGAACCTACAGGAAACCTGGATCCACAAACCTCAGTAGAGGTTATGGAGGTATTGCAAGAGATAAGCAAGAACGGAAACACCATTTTAATGGCAACTCATGATTATGCTTTATTGCTGAAATATCCATCTAAAACTTTAAAATGTGATGGACAACGTGTTTTTGAAGTTGTACAGAAATCACTTTAATAGTTGTCATTCTGAAAGCAGCGTAGCGAATTGAAGAATCTTAGGGAAGCAAAATTCTTTTTGAGATTCCTGCTTTATCGAAATAACACTATACATCGGAAAACTCGTCAAGTTGAACTTGTTTCAACTTCTATTAAGTTCCTAGATCCTTAAATAAATTCAGGATGACGTTTCTTCGAAAAGATTCCTCCTTTGTCGGAAGAACACTACATCGGAAAACTCGTCAAGCTGAACTTGTTTCAGCTACTATTTAATTCCTAGATCCTTAAATAAATTCAGGATAACGTTTCTTCTAAAAGCTCAAGATGACACTGGTTTTCTTCTCACTCTGGTTCGCTAAATATCGAAAGCAGAAAAGCGACTTGAAGTATTTTAAAGAATCTATTTTTATCAAAAATTTATTACTCTCCAGATGGTAATCTGGAGGGTATGATAAAAAATTATAAAAAGCAAAAAATCCCAAACCTTTCAGTTTGGGATTTTTTATAAATACTCTTAAGTATTAGTTTATTTTATTTCTCTTACGATCATTTTCGGTAAGATAGATCTTACGCAAACGAATGTGCTTTGGAGTTACCTCTACATATTCATCTTTCTGAATGTATTCTAATGCTTCTTCTAAAGAGAATTTTATTGCCGGAACAATCTTCGCTTTATCATCTGCACCAGAAGAACGTACGTTAGACATCTTTTTAGTCTTGGTAATGTTCACAGCCATATCATCCTGACGAGAATTTTCACCAATAACCTGACCTTCATAAATATCTTCACCCGGATCTACAAAGAACTTACCTCTATCCTGCAGTTTATCTATAGAATAAGGAATTGCTTTTCCTCTTTCCATAGAAACCAAAGAACCATTCTGGCGTTCTGGAATACCACCTTTTAACGGCTGATATTCTTTAAATCGGTGAGACATAATAGCCTCTCCTGCAGTTGCAGTAAGCAAGTTATTTCTTAAACCAATAATTCCACGAGATGGAATCATAAATTGGATTGTCATACGTTCACCTTTGGCTTCCATACTGGTCATCTCCCCTTTTCTTATCGAAACCATTTCCACAGCTTTTCCAGAAACAGATTCCGGAAGATCGATGGTCATTTCTTCAACAGGTTCACATTTAACACCATCTATTTCCTTGATGATTACTTGTGGTTGCCCAATTTGAAGTTCGTATCCTTCTCTTCTCATTGTTTCAATAAGAACGGATAAGTGAAGTACTCCACGTCCAAATACCATAAATTTATCGGCACTGTCTGTAGGTTCTACTTTTAATGCAAGGTTCTTTTCAAGTTCCTTTGCCAAACGTTCTCTAATATGTCTAGAAGTTACAAATTTACCATCTTGTCCAAAGAATGGTGAATCGTTAATTGTAAAAAGCATACTCATAGTAGGCTCATCTATAGCAATAGTTTTTAATCCTTCTGGATTTTCAAGATCGGCAACAGTATCGCCAATTTCAAATCCTTCAAGCCCAACGATAGCACAAATATCTCCTGCCTCAACTTCATCAATCTTTCTTCTTCCCAAACCTTCAAAAGTATGAAGCTCTTTAATTTTAGCTTTCTTGATGCTTCCATCACGCTTAACCAAAGATACAGCCATACCTTCTTTTAATTTTCCTCTTTGTAATCTACCAATAGCAATTCGTCCAGTAAAAGATGAAAAGTCTAAAGAAGTGATCAACATTTGAGTATTACCTTCTTCAATTTTTGGAGATTCAATATGTTCCAAAACCATATCCAATAATGGTTCAATATTATCTGTTTCATTTCTCCAGTCGTCACTCATCCAATTATTCTTAGCAGAACCGTAAACCGTTGGAAAATCTAGTTGCCATTCTTCTGCCCCTAATTCGAACATCAAATCGAAAACTTTCTCATGAACTTCTTCTGGAGTACAGTTTTCTTTATCTACTTTATTTATAACCACGCAAGGCTTAAGACCAAGATCGATCGCTTTTTGAAGTACAAATCTTGTTTGTGGCATAGGCCCTTCAAAAGCATCTACTAATAGAAGTACTCCATCTGCCATATTTAATACTCGTTCTACCTCTCCACCAAAATCGGCGTGACCAGGAGTATCAATAATATTAATTTTTGTGTCTTTGTATACTACAGAAACGTTTTTAGAAGTAATTGTAATACCACGTTCACGTTCGAGATCGTTGTTATCTAGTATAAGATCGCCAGTATTTTCGTTATCACGAAAAAGATGACAATGATACATAATTTTATCAACCAAGGTTGTTTTACCGTGGTCAACGTGTGCAATAATTGCAATATTTTTAGTAGCTTTCATATAAACGCCTCATTTTTAAGGCTGCAAAAGTACCGCTTTTTTTCTCGAAAATACCATACTTCCTAAATATTCTCGATTTAAAGTATTTACCTAACAAAGAAGAGGTTAGCGAAATATTCATTTTAAAAATGTTCTCATCTAATTTCTAAACGTTTATCGATTCTTTTCTTTAAATGAAGAGAATTTTTATTCATTTATTTTAACTATAGCGTCATTGCACTAACACTAAATTCTAACCAACTTTAAAATAAAGTTGGTTTCTGTTTTTTGATGATAAACTGCTACCTAGAAATTATAAATTAAATCTTTGTAATGAAGAGAGCGATGATTATAGCAAAATTGAAGCAGATAATATTGATAATCCGTCAATCACTTTCGTGAGTTGGTAGAAAATTATTAGTTTTTTACTATGTGCTGAATAACTACTAAATTTTTTCATTTATCCTTATAGATGTCAGATTAATTAGAATTTTAGAAATATTTTATGAAGATGTTTTTCTCGAAATTCAATTAAATTAAGCAGAAATTTATTTTCTTGATAAACCCAAAAAAATAAACTTACACAAGCTTATTTTTATTAAGTTTAGAAAATATTTAACATACTATTATAATAATTTCATGTCGGAACAACCAAGCTTAAAATTGATCCGGGATATCGCTGCAGGAGATTTGGAATTTGAAAAAAAACTTATTGCAATAATTAGAAAGGAGTTGCCCCAAGAAATTGAGATTTATAATGCAAATTGTAAAGAAAAAGATTATTTGGAAGTAGCTGGAAACGTTCATAAATTAATTCATAAAATAAAAATATTTGGACTGAAGAATGGCTATGCTAAGGCTGTAATTTTTGAAAACGATTTACGCCAAGGAAATGCTGAATTAAAAGCTGAATTTGATGAGATTCTAGAAACAATGAGTATTTTTCTAAATTCTATAGAAGCCCCATAAACATGAATTGTATTATAGTTGATGATGAAGAATTAGCAAGAGCTATCATTGAGCAATATGCAATCAATGATACTAACATAAGTGATTCCAAAGAATTTAGTAGTGGAATAGATGCTATTAAGTATTTAAACACCCACCCAAAAGTAGATCTTATCTTTTTGGACATACATATGCCTGGGTTTGATGGATTCGATTTTATTCAGACCATAACTAGTAAGGCCAAGATAATTCTTACCACATCAGATAAAAATTTTGCTATCAAAGCTTTTGAGTATAATGAAATAGTGGACTATTTAGTGAAACCTATCACCTTAGATAGATTCCAAAAAGCGGTTCAAAAAGCAATACTAAAAAAAACCTCAGAACTTAAGGAAGTAAACTCTAATGTAGTTTCAGGTACATCAGGAATAGACGATCTATTTGTAAATGTAGATAGAAAACTAATTAAAATAGATATCCCTTCCATCCAAGTGATTGAAGCCAAAGGAGACTACATTTTAATAAAAACCGAACTGAAGAATTACACCGTTCACTCAACGCTTAAAAAGATCGAGAAACGTATTCATCGAGACTATTTTATCAAAGTCCACCGTTCCTTTATTATTAATATTAAGGAAATAGTAGATATTAAAGATAACAGTTTGCTTATCTCAAATCATATGGTGCCAATTAGCCGATCTAATAAACCAGAATTAATGGATCGTTTAAACATATTGTAATTTGGTTCAGTTTAATTTTATAAATAACTTTAGCTTTCATCTGCAATAGGGCCATAGGTGGCTGGCACGGGAATATCCAACAATCTAAAATAAACGCCTAATTGTGCTTTATGATGTGGTAATTGATTTAGACCACACTTCTTAAAACATTAATTTTAGGCATGTCCATAACCGTTTTACCTCCAGCAATCATTTTCCAATTCTTTTGGTATTCGCTATCTGGTTTTTTTAAAGATGCTTCAGTCTCTACTGCGTTATTTTTTAAAGCTTGCAATAGTTCCTTTACCGATTTGGACTCAGATGGTTTTTAATCTTCCATTTTCATTTCATCCATTTCCATAGTTGCGGTGATCCAACTCAGGATTTCAGCTAAATGATTACTCAATTCCAGAATACTCATCGATTTAGCATGAGGTTTCCAGTTAAGCTTATCCTCTGGAATTCTCTTCAAAAACTTTTCTGTTAACTTTACTTCCTGTTGTAATTCAGGCACTAATAATTCTTGTATCTGCAAGGTTTCTATCATTTTTTTTCAGCATTAAATTACAAAATTTAATTTGACATATGATTTACCTTGAAAAATATATCCTGCCAGAAAACCCCTATTTTTAGAAGGTCAATAAGTTTGTATATCCTTATCTTCGCAAATTAAATGAATATCATGAAACTAAAGAAAATTCCACAACTTCAACATATTAATTCAAATAACTTTTTTTTGCTTGCCGGACCATGTGCTATAGAAAGCGAAGAAATGGCTTTAAGAATTGCAGAAAAAGTTATGGAGATCACTAATAAATTAGAGATCCCATATATTTTTAAAGGCTCCTTTAAAAAGGCAAATAGAAGCAGAATAGATAGTTTTACCGGAATTGGTGATGAAAAGGCACTTAAGATATTGAGAAAGGTTTCTGAAACCTTTAAAGTTCCAACAGTAACGGACATTCATGAAATTAGCGATGCTACTATGGCTGCTGAATACGTAGATATTTTACAAATTCCTGCTTTTCTTGTTAGACAAACAGATCTTGTAGTTGCAGCTGCAAATACTGGAAAGGTCGTGAATTTGAAAAAAGGACAATTCATGAGTCCAGAAAGTATGAAACATGCCGTTACCAAAGTGACCGATTGTAATAACGAACAAGTGATGATCACCGATAGAGGAACCATGTTTGGTTACCAAGATATGATAGTAGATTTTAGAGGCATCCCAACTATGAGAGAATATGCGCCTACCGTTCTAGATGTTACACATTCTTTGCAACAACCAAATCAGAGTAGCGGAGTTACGGGTGGAAGACCAGATATGATAGAGACCATTGCCAGAGCGGGAATTGTAAATAATGTAGATGGCCTATTTATAGAAACCCATTTTGACCCTGCAAATGCAAAAAGCGATGGTGCAAACATGCTAGATTTAAAATATCTTGAAAAATTGCTTACCAACTTAACTGAAATCAGAAAAACGGTAAATTCGTTATAATACATTAATCTTCTTTAATTAATACCGTATTCCAAATAGTTATTGCCATTTTTTGATTTTAATTTATAAAATGTTGTTAATCACTACATTAAAAGTAGTTGATTTTATTAATTTGAGTGTCTAACTTTA
>JBBSVD010000038.1:0-20968 GCA_038233835.1 Flavobacteriales bacterium
ACTGTTTTCTCCCAACACCCCGAAATTCAGTTAAACTAGAAACCGGTATATTTTTCAATATTGCGAGCACTTCTTCTATTTTTTTATCGAATTTATTAATCAATATTTCTGAAGAGATATCATTATCCTGAACAGCTTCCTTCTTTAAGTATTTTAATTGATCTTCTGTTAAATTAAAACCTTCCGAATAAGTAAATAATCTATCCAAAACCCCAATGAGATGTTGCAGATGAAATCCTGCTGAAGCTCTTCCTGCCGGCATTTCCCAAAGTAACTCATCTGGAAAATCCAACATATATTTCTTTAGTTCAAGTTTAGACTGAAGCAAGGAATGGACGATTGGTTGCAAAAGATCTGGATATCCTTCAATTTTACCTCTAAGCCAATATTCAGGAAGATCTTTATCTTTCATAGTTAAGAATATTAAGATTATGTAAAAATAAAAGAAATGGTATCTTTAGCTCCCCAATAAACACATAAATATGTTTCAAAGAACATTGCTCACACTAGCTTTAGTGTTTCTCTCTACTACAATATTTTCACAGGAAAAAGATAAAAAAGATAAATGGGATGTTTCCAATCCCTACACAAAAGATTGGAAAATCAATGAGGTTCCCTTGAATACAGATGAAGGCACCTGGATGAATTTGGACGTGAGTCCAGATGGAAGCAAGATAGTTTTCGATCTTTTGGGAGATATTTTTAGCATGCCAATTTCGGGTGGAAAGGCTAAATTGCTTAGATCTGGAATGCCTTACGAATTGCAACCTAGATTTAGTCCAGATGGAACCAAGATTCTTTTTACGAGTGATGCCGGAGGTGGAGATAATATCTGGATCATGGATTCTGAAGGAAAAAATGCAAAACAACTCACTACCGAAGAATTTAAATTATTGAATAATGCGGTTTGGACAGCAGATGGTAATGCTATAATCGCACGGAAGCATTTTACCTCCGAACGGTCCTTGGGAGCAGGAGAGATGTGGCAATATCATATTGCAGGAACAGCAGGTCTTCAATTAACCGAAAGAAAGAACGATCAGCAAGATGTGAATGAACCAAGCACTTCCCCAGATGGTCGTTATTTATATTATAGTGAAGATATGTATCCTGGAGGAAATTTTCAATATAACAAAGATCCGAACAAACAGATCTATGTTATAAAACGATATGATCTTGAAATTGGAGAAACCTTAACAATTACAGGAGGTCCAGGTGGAGCCGCCAGACCTCAAATTTCCAGAGATGGAACAAAACTCGCATTTATTAAAAGAGTGCGCACCAAAACTGTCTTATATGTACATGATCTAAAAACAGGCGAAGAACGTCCTGTTTATGACAATTTGAGTAAAGATCAGCAAGAGGCTTGGGCTATTTTTGGGGTATATCCCGGATTTGGTTGGATGCCGAACAATAAGGAAGTAGTGATCTGGAGCGAAGGAAAGATAAAACGGATTAATGTGGAAACTTCTGAAGTAAAGGAGATTCCGTTTAATGCTGAAACAACTATAAAAATAGCTGAAGCTCATCATTCCAGCCCTCAGGTGTTTTCGGAGAATTTCACCGCGAAGGCCATTAGAAATGCAGTGACTTCTCCAAATGGAAAAACATTGGTGTTACATGGGTTAGGATTTCTATGGAAGAAAGAACTTCCAAATGGAAAACCTCAACGCCTTACAAAGGATACCGATTTCGAATTTGATCCTTCATTTTCACCAGATGGAAAGACTCTTATCTATGTAACATGGGATGATCAAAAAAAAGGAAATATAAAAACAGTAGGGCTTTCTGGGGGAAATCCTAAAGCGCTAACTTCAGAAAAAGGAATTTATAGAAATCCATCCTTCTCCAAAAACGGAGATAAAATAGTATTCACTAAGGAATCTGGAAATACAGATTTAGGCGAAACCTTTACTAAGGAGCCTGGAATTTATTTGATGAATGCCGATGGGAAAAATTCAGAAAAAATAAATAAACAAGGGGATTTTCCTATATTCAATAAAGATGATTCAAGGATCATTTTTCAAACTGGAGGAAATTTGATGGGAGATCTTACTAAAAGTTTAAAAAGTATAGATCTTAATGGTGAAGATGAACGTGTACATTTCAACTCTAAATATGCTAACAGGTTGATCCCAAGTCCAGATAATAAATGGATCGTATTTTCAAATTTACATAAAGCCTATGTGGCTCCATTTTTAATGACAGGGAAACCAATAGATCTTGATGGAAAATCGAAAGCTTTTCCTGTAACCCAGATCACAAAAGATGCGGGAATCAATTTACATTGGTCCAACAATAGTAATAAAGTTCACTGGACCTTAGGAGATGAATATTTCACTAATGAGATAGACCAGAAATTTACATTTTTAGAAACTTCCCCAGACTCAATTCCAGCAATGACAGAGACTGGCTTAAAAATAGATTTGCAAGCTAAAACAGTAATTCCAAAAGGACAAATTGCTTTTACCAATGTGCGTATCATTACCATGGAAGGTGATAAGGTAATTGAAAATGGAACTATAGTGATAGATGAAAATAAAATTATAGCACTTGGAAATGCAAGTGATGTTGAAGTTCCTAAAAACGCAAAAACCTACGACCTTACTGGTAAAACTATTATGCCTGGAATTGTAGATGCTCATGCTCATATTGGAGCTTTTAGATATGGAATTAGTCCAAAGAAACACTGGCCACTTTATGCAAATCTTGCCTTTGGAGTTACTACTGCCCACGATCCATCTGCTTTAAGTGAAACGGTATTTGGAATGGCAGAAATGATAAAATCAGGTGAAATGGTTGGACCAAGATTATTTTCTACAGGGATCATTATCTATGGTGCCGAGGGCGATTTTAAAGCAGACATCAACAGTTTAGAAGATGCAAGATCTGCATTAAGAAGAACTAAAGCTTTTGGCGCAAATTCTATCAAGAGTTATAATCAGCCTAGAAGAGAGCAACGTCAACAAGTGATGCAAGCTGCAAAAGAATTAGATCTAAATGTAGTTCCTGAAGGTGGAAGTACTTTTTTCCATAATATGAGTATGATCATGGATGGTCATACTGGGATTGAACATAATATTCCTGTAGCTCCGGTTTATAAAGATGTTCTAACACTTTGGGGAAATAGCAATACCGGCTACACTCCTACACTAATAGTGAACTACGGAGGAATAAATGGAGAATATTACTGGTACGAAAAATCGAATGTTTGGGAAAATGAAAAATTATTGACCTTCACCCCGCGTTTTATTGTAGATTCAAGATCTAGAAGGAGAGAAATGTTACCTCAAGAAGAGTATGATAATGGCCCTATTTTAGTTTCTGAAACTGTAAAAGCACTAAGCGATAAAGGTGTAAAGGTGAACCTTGGAGCACATGGGCAATTACAAGGTCTTGGAGCACACTGGGAATTGTGGTTATTACAAATGGGTGGAATGACCAATATGGAAGCCTTAAGAGCTGCAACTATCAATGGCGCAGAATATCTTGGAATGGGAAGCGAGATAGGGTCTTTAAAAGTCGGGAAGTTAGCAGATATGATAGTTCTTGAAAAGAACCCATTAGAAGATATTCAAAATACTAATACAGTTGATTACACAATGGTCAACGGACGTTTATTCGATTCTGCAACTATGAATGAAATTGGAAATAATCCGAAGGAAAGAAGTGATTTTTACTGGGAAAACAATAATTATAATCAAGCATTTCCTTGGCATGAAAGCAGCCAAAGTTTTACAGCTCCAGGTTGTACCTGCCAATCTACTCACAACTAGTAACTTTTATTTTTATAAATGAGAAGAGTTAAACTATACAATCCATTTAAAACCCGCAGTATCGATGAGAAATTCATTCGGGAGCACCTGGCATTAGAGCGAACCAAACTAGCAAATGAGCGAACGCTGTTGTCTTATATTAGGTCTTCGCTTTACTTGTTTATTGGAGGATTGGCAATTTTACAGGTCAAGGAATACGAGCATGTACAATGGTTAGGGTATCTTTCTCTATTTATTTGTATAATTTTTATTTCTATAGGTATCTACCGGTATATTCATCTTAATAGAAAACTCAGGAAATTACTACAACCAGAATTGGAAGTCAAGTCTAAAGGAGATCAGTATGAACCCGATCTTTAAATACCACTAGTTTCTAATTGATACTGCAATCTATTGTTCATTATTCCCTTCATTTTCTAGCCATTGGTGCAATTGCTTATTGTTATGATAAAAAGAACTGGAAACGCAATTGGTTAATTTTAATCGCTACCATGCTGGTAGATTTGGATCATATTTTCGCTACGCCTCTTTTTGATCCTAATAGATGTGGAATTGGCTATCATCCGCTGCATTCGGAAATTGCTATTTTGGGATATTTTCTTGGTGTTTTTCTTCTGAAGAATAAAATTATAAAGCTGATCTTCATCGGATTGCTATTTCATATGATCACAGATTTTATAGATTGCCTCTGGATGTTTTCTGAATGTCATGATTGTTATTTACAATCTGAGATTTATAAGTGGCTAAACAGGTGATTAAAGGCCTGCCGCTACTTTAGCTAAACCACTTAAAGCCTCAGAAATTTGATCTAGCACCTCTTGATTTCCCTGCAGATTATATCTTTGCTGAAGATAAAAAGGATCGTTATAAGATATTTTGACTATGCCGTTCTCATCTTCCCAAACCAATGTTTTTTGAGGTAGGTCCAAAGCTATAACTTGTAAATCCTGCATCAACGGGGAACCCAAATTAGGGTTTCCAAAAATTATTAATTTTGTAGGTCTTAATTCTAAATCTACGCTTGCAGCGTTTGCTTGATGATCCAGCTCTGTTACTATGTTTAAATTTTCATTAGAAAATATTGCAGATTTCAGAGTAGAATACGTGTCCTGAAAATTCTGATTACTAACCACTGTAATAATTCCCTCACCTTCGGGTACAGCTAATTCTGTTGCTCTTTTTATGCTTGAGCTAGTAGCGTTGGTGACTAAATTTTCCAATGCCATGGAACTAGTTGACAAGGTACTAACATCTTGCAATCCATATCTAGATTCTAAATAGGGAATACTATTATAAAATGCATAAACCGTATTTGCGGAATTTTGAAACACCAGTATTTTTTGAGGAAGGTCTAAACCAGCCAGCTGGTTTTTTTGCATTAATGGAGTTCCTAAAGCAGGATTCCCAAAGAACACGATCTTGGTGGGATTTAAAATCCTACCTACAGATCTTGCGTTAGCAGCATGATCTACCTCAGCAATTATAGTTATGGCTTCATTAGCATTTAATGCCTCGATCAAAGAAGCGTAGGTCATTTCAAAGCCATTCTTACTTTCAGAATACTTAGTGCCATTAACATTTATTTCTTCAGAAGAAATAATTACATCCCCAGGATTATCATTATTGCAGGAACCAAAGATGGAGAAGAATATCATTAAAACAATATATTTAGACATGCTTATTTTATTATACTTCCAAAGTACTTTAAACTGGTTTCATTTATTTGAAGATTATAAATTTTTAACCTCTTCTGTTAAATTTAATTGAAAATAAGAATGTTTACCACGGTCTTAATCCATAATTTTTAAGGTAAAACTTGTATCTTTATCAGCTTTAAATTACTTTCATCAGCCTCAAAATAATCAGCCATAAAAAATAATATATGCATGTAGCCATTGCTGGAAATATAGGATCGGGGAAAACCACCTTGACCAAATTATTAGCCAAACATTATAAGTGGGAACCACAATATGAAGATGTTCTTGAAAACCCCTACCTCGAAGATTTTTATAATAAAATGGAACGATGGTCTTTTAATCTTCAGATATATTTTCTGAATAGTAGATTTAGGCAAATATTACAAATTAGAAAAAGCGGAAATAAAATAATCCAAGATCGAACTATTTATGAAGATGCTCATATTTTTGCGCCTAACCTTCATGCAATGGGTTTAATGACCAACCGAGATTTTAAAAATTACAAATCTTTGTTCGATCTAATGGAAAGCGTGGTGGAAGGACCTGATCTTTTGATATATCTAAGAAGCAGCATTCCTAATTTGGTTGCACAAATACATAAACGAGGGAGAGAGTATGAAACTTCTATCTCTATTGATTATCTTAGTAGGCTTAATGAGCGTTACGAAGCATGGGTACATACATATGATAAAGGTAATTTGCTAATTATAGATGTAGATAATATTAATTTTGTCGATAATCCTGAAGATCTGGGCGAGATCATTAATAAGATAGAGGCTCAACTCCACGGATTATTTTAAAAAAAACTAAAATGGAGGCTACTAAACACAAAAGACCAAAACATAAAGGATCTGCTAAACTTTTTAATAATCCAATTTTAGAAAAGTTAACCCACACTCATATTGCAGCACCTCTAATAATTTTTACAGTGATCTCTGCAATTTTAATTTATTTTGGGATCGTAGAAAAAGGATTTGAAGTTCCAAGTATCATCTTATTATTCTTAGGCGGACTCTTTTTTTTTACATTTATAGAATATTTGATGCACCGTTATTTGTATCACTTACCGGTGACGAATCCAAAAAGAGAGAAATTTGTTTACACCATGCATGGTGTTCATCACGATTTCCCTAAGGACAAAGACAGATTGGCTATGCCCCCAATTTTAAGTTTGATCATAGCAACTATATTTTTTGTGATCTATAGAAGTGTAATGGGTGATTATGCCTTTGGTTTTCTTGCAGGATTTTTAATTGGGTATACAGCATATTTGGGAGTACATTATTCTGTACATGCATTTAAGGTTCCAAACAATTTTTTAAAGATCTTATGGCATCATCATAGTATACATCACTATAGGGAGCCAGATAAGGCTTTTGGAGTATCCTCTCCACTTTGGGATGTTATTTTTAGAACCATGCCTAGGGAGTCGCCATTGGAACAAGAGGCATCTCATTAAAATATAGAAGTATTTTATTTTATAACATCCCGCTTTTCAGCGGGATTTTTTTATGCTCAATAAATCACAATATAAACCATACTATGTGAGATTAACTCGCTAAATCAAAAGGTAAATTTTCAGCATTGTTTACCTACCTAGGTATTCGTTTTATGTTAAAGTTAACTATTAAGTAGTTAAAATTTAGATAATTTTATAAAAAAGTTAAATCTTAGCAAATGACTAACTTTAAAATCACATTAGATGAAATTTAAACAAACTTGGATATTAATCCCATTTTTATTGCTGTTTATCAGCTTCTCTTACGGCCAAGAGAAAACTATTACTGGGAATGTCACAGATAAAGAAGGAGTCCCTTTACCTGGTGTTAATGTTATTATTAAAGGAACTTCACAAGGTACCCAAACTGATTTTGATGGTATCTATACCATCCAAGCGGCACAAGGGGACGTTTTGGTCTTTTCATTTTTAGGAATGAAATCCTCAGAATACACTGTAGGTTCTATAAACATTGTAGATGTTACTATGGGTGCTGATGCTGAAGCCTTAGACGAAGTTATTGTTACTGCTTATGGTACATCAACAAAAGAAGCGTTTACAGGTTCTGCTAGTGTTATAGGTGCCGCAGATCTAGCCCAGAGAAACGTTACATCACCCATTGCAGCCATAGAAGGTAGGGCAACTGGTGTTCAATTTACTTCGGCATCAGGACAACCTGGATCTTCACCAAGTATAGTAATAAGGGGTGTGGGTACAATTAATGGTTCTTCAGATCCTTTGTTTATTGTGGACGGAGTGCAATACGAGGGTTCTTTAAACACTATTGCACAAGAAGATATTAAATCATTTACAATTCTTAAAGATGCTGCATCAACATCTTTGTATGGTTCTAGGGCTGCTAACGGAGTTGTTCTTATAACTACTAAAAGTGGTACTAGAGGGGGAGGCATAAAAGTAAGCGCCTCTACACAAACCGGTTTAGTAACCCAAGCTATTTCGCCTTATGATCAGGTCTCTCCAGGAGAATATTATGAAATTATGTGGGAAGCTTTAAAAAATTCAAGTGCTGGTGGTGGAGATCCCGCTTTTGCTTCTGAAAACATATATAATAGTTTAGGGTACAATCCATTTGATGTGCCCAATGACCAAATAGTTGGAACAGATGGACAAATAAATCCAAATGCAAATGTGATCTATCAATCCTTGGATTGGTATGATGTATTGCAGAGAACCGGTGTAAGAAAGAATTATAATGTAAATGTTTCTGGCGGCGGTGAGGATCATACCGTATTTTTCTCTGCATCCTATTTAGATGAAGAAGGATATGTAGTTTCGTCATCATTTGATCGATTAACAACGCGTTTAAGCACAGAATTTGACGCGACGGACCGGATAACACTTGGAGGTAGTGCCAATATTACGATCTCTGAAGCTGTGGGTCCTAGTTCTGCGGGAACTGGTAGTATTGTTAACCCTTTTGGTTTTGCCAAGAACATAGGTTCAGTCTATCCTGTATATGTTAATGATTTGCAAGGAAACATCGTACGTGATGCCGCTGGAAATCCTGTATTTGATAACGGGGAAGGGTTCCCTGACTTCAATATCGGCTCAAGACCTATAAGTCAGGGACGTCATGCCCTACAAGAGCTTCTTTTAAACGATGAACGCGATAAGGATAATACGTACGGTTTTAGATTTTTTACTGAGATTGAATTATTAGATGGCCTTAATGTTCGGTTAAATTATGCTAGAGATATCAATGAAGGGCTACAAAAGCAATATGAAAACAACATCATTGGTGATGCACAGCCAACCGGAAGATATGGTGAAACGAGGTTTAGAAGACAGGTAGAGAATTTCAACCAACTTTTGACATATAACCGCAGTTTTAATGATATCCATAATTTGGATATTACCGCTGGTCATGAAAGTTTTGACAGGAATTATTCCAGTAATAATGGTTTGGCAATTATTCAAGTAGCTGAGGGAATCTTTGAATTCGACAACTTTGCAACTCCTGTTAGATTGGGTGGTTCTACCACAAAAAAAACCATTGAAGGATATTTTGCAAGAGCAAACTATAACTTCGATAATAAATATTATATAAGTGGTTCTGTTAGAAGAGATGCATCTTCGGTTTTTAGTAGAGATTCAAGATGGGGAACTTTTTATTCCGTAGGAGGTGCTTGGAGAATAGATCAAGAAGACTTTATGGATAATGTTTCTTTTATTGATCAACTAAAATTAAGAGCGTCTTATGGTGAAGTGGGAAATGATGACTTGGGAGATTTCTTTTTATCCCAGGCTAGATATTCCATAACCTCCAATGCCGGTAACCCAGCAATAATCAATACAGATATAGGTAACTCTGATCTACAGTGGGAAACCATAGAAAGTTTTGACGTAGCCTTAGAATTTACATTGTTCAACAACTTCTTAGATGGTACCGTTGAATATTATAAGAAATATTCTACAGATCTGCTCTATGATTTGCCTATAGCCTTGAGTAACGGTCTTAATACTGTACCAACGAATATTGGTGATTTATATAATTCTGGTTTTGAAGTTGCATTGACGACACATTTGATAAATAGGAACGACTTTAGATGGGATTTAACTTTGCAGGGATCTACATTTAAAAATGAAATTACCAGTTTACCAGATCCTTTTATCAATGGTTCAAAACGTTTGGCAGAGGGCCGTTCAATATTTGATTTCTATTTACTAAGGACCGCTGGTGTAGATCCAGAAACTGGAGACCAACTATTTTTACAATATGAAATAGATGAAAATGGTGAAAGTGTTCCTGTAAGGGATGAAAATGGTGAAATAGCTACCACAAATGATTGGCAAGCTACAGAAAGGGCTTATACTGGAGATAGTTCCATACCAGATCTTTTAGGTTCAGTATCTAACAGCATTAGCTACAAAGGGATTTCATTGAATTTTTTAATTAACTATGGTATTGGAGGGTCGTTCTTGGATAACGGATATTCAGCTATGATGCATAGTGGGGATTATGGAAGTTCTTTACACCCAGATATTTTAAATGCATGGCGCCAGCCAGGGGACATCACCGATGTGCCGAGGATGGAAAATGGAAATTCAGACTTGGTTAGAACACAATCTTCTCGATTTTTAACCGATGCTTCCTTTGTGACACTTAAAAACGTAAACGTAGGTTATAGTTTTGATAACAATACCATGGATAGATTAGGTCTGGATAATTTAAGAGTTTCAGTAACTGGGGAAAATTTATATTTCAAAAGTAAGAGAACAGGGTTAAATCCCCAATTTAATCTAGCGGGAACTCCTGCCGGTAATGACTTTAATCCTTCAAAAATAATTTCTGTAGGTTTGAACGTAGGATTTTAATAAAAAATAAAAATTTAATAAATATGTTAAGAAATATTAAATATATGTTATTTGTAATAGCAGCTATTACAATAACGTCGTGTTCAGAAGATTTTCTGGAAACAAAACCAACAGATGCCATTTCTGCCGCAGATGCATTAGCTACCGCAGAAAACATGTCGCTTATAATAAATGGATTGCATCGTGGGTTGTATTCCCAATCCCAAACAATCTTTCCAGGAGGTAACACGGCGAGAGCAGGTAACCATTACTGGCTTCCACTTGGTGATAATATAGCCGGAGGTGTAATTCATTCTGCCAGAGCTAATAACTTAGGCTGGCAAGACGAAACACAATGGACATCACATACCCAAGCAACAGAGCTTACACCAGAATTATTATGGTATCACCGCTATAATATCATAGGTAGCGCCAATGCTGTTATCAATAGGATTGCAGAAGGAGATATTCCAGTAGATGGCAGACTCAATGAGATTGCTGGTCAGGCGTATACGTATAGAGTTTATGCATATCTATCTTTGATTCAACATTATGCTAAGGGTTATTTGATTGGAACTCCATCAAGTGATCCTGGTGTACCCTTATTGTTTGCTTCAGAAGCACCTTTTAACAGTGCACCAAGATCAACAGTTCAAGAAATTTACGATCAGATGGAACTGGATATTGACACCGCCATAGGTTTCTTTGAGGAAGCTACCCCAAGACCAACCGGAAGTGCTGATGCAAAGTCACAATTGAATATAGATGTTGCTTATGGATTAAAAGCACGAATAGCCTTATCTAAAGGGGATTGGGCCACTGCGGCATCAGCTGCAGTCCGTGCACGCCAAGATTATCCTATTATGGATGAAAACGATTGGAAATCCGGATTTAATACTACCCTGCTTCCAGAGGTAATATGGGGAAGTAATGTAATAACTACTGAAACTACATTCTTCCGTTCTTATTTCTACTTAATTTCAAACGATTTCAATGGAAGTCAGAATAGAAACAACCCTAAATTAGTTGATAAAAGGCTGTACGATAAAATTCCCGATACGGATTATAGACAAGATGTTTTCCTAGCAAATGCTCCCAATACAAATACTTCAGCAGCCAACGGAAATGGGGGATTTGCCAATAATACCAATCCTTTATATCCTACACAAGCAGCTTTTAAGGCGGCGGCAGACAGTATTAAGAATGTGTATGGTTTGACCAGCGGTCACAATACACATCCCTATATGCATGTTAAATTTAGACAGCAAAATCCTGGATCCATAGATCCTGATGACATCATTTACATGCGCTCTTCTGAAATGTATTTAATAGAAGCTGAAGCAAAGGCAATGATGAACGACATAGCAGGAGCGCAAGCTGCTTTAACTCCATTGGGCGAAGCACGTGATAATAGCTATGATGCAACGGTTTTTACTACACAAGCTGATTTAATGGAACATATCAAGTTTCAACGTGGCGTAGAATTATATGGGGAAGGCTTTTTATATACTGATAAAATACGATGGGACGAAGGAATTGACCATGCAGCAAATGGAGGTTCTGGAGCAGCCCAAACACTTTATCAAGATGGTTTTCAACAAGATAAACCTTCAATTAATAATGCTTGGGTTTTTAAAATTCCTCAAGCAGAAATTGATGCTAATCCTAATTTAGGTCCTGGTGATCAAAATCCATAAGCGATAAAGTTTTTAATTTTAATTTAGCCTAAGCTCCTTGAATATTCTTCTGATATTCAAGGAGCTTTTTATTGTTTCACTTATGCCATCGCACTATTCATTTAGCAACCAGAAAGGAAAATTAAGTTTTCTTTGAGAAATGGATCTTATGTATTTTGGTGTCTAAAGCAATTATAAATTCCTGTTTCTTTTATCGATCAATTCTTTAGATTCACTATTTCTATCCTATAGTTTTAAACTACTTCAATTTTTTTAAATTGACTTTTTCATATGTTCATCACTATAGGGAGCCAGATAAGGCTTTTGGAGTATCCTCTCCACTTTGGGATGTTATTTTTAGAACCATGCCTAGGAAGTCGCCATTGGAACAAGAAACATCTCATTAAAAGCTTATAATTAAGAAACCCCGCTACAATATAGTGGGGTTTTAATTATTATTGAATAAATCCCTGCTGCCGAGCATGATCTTCTGCAATCTTAGAATTATCTACCATTAAAATTGGCGTGGTTTCAAATTCGGTTATAATACTTCTAACTCTTCTCATCTGTCGCCTGTGATTCACGCTTCTTAAATAGATGGTCATGATCCTATCTGGATATTGCGCCGCTATCTCCGTATATATTGAGGCATCATGCTCCCCGCTATCTCCAATTAAAATGAATTTTAAATCTGGATAGGTCTTTAATATATTGATGATTTCCTTTTGCTTATGAGGTTTTTCTGGTTTAATGGATCTATCGAAAGGAGTTCGGAAATTTCGAAGTAGAATAGGTCCTTTTGGAAATTTATTATAATCCATAAATAATTTTAAATACTGGTATAAATTCCACGGACTATTGCTTATATAAAAGACAGGATTCTTGTTCTCGGCGTTCTTCCCTAAATGTAATTTCTGATAAAATTCTGCTGCCCCTTTAAATGGGATCCTTTTATAAGCATTGGTAAGAAGTGAGTTTTTGACTAAGCGCCACTTTAAAAAGGAAGTAACTCCTGTATGAATAATAGTATCATCTATATCGCTTATCACTCCATATTCTGCCTTATCCTCTGGAATTAAAACTTCACCTTGGAAATGTTTTAATTCTTCTGAAGGTGTAGAATCTTCACTTTCTTTAAATAACAAATTCACTGTAACCCAACCTTCGTCATTTGCTTTAGTGGAAAGATCTTTAGAAAAAGTTTCTTCAAAAAGAAAATAACCTTCACAATCTGCTTCAGTTTTAAGGTTTAGAAATTCTGGAATACTCAACTCCACCTTAGCATGCGGAATTTCGAAACTATCAAATTGTTTATAAGTAGTTTTAAGGGTATTGAAAAAAGAATGATCCTGTTTAATTTTAAGAGGAAAATCATCTAAAGCCCTGCCAAGTAGATAGAGATGGTTCTTAGTTCCATAGCTTCTATAAGGTGTAATTAAAACATTTTCAATTTTATTGATACTAAATAATCTCTTTAACCTTCTTAGCATTTCTTCAGTTTAACTCTTAATGAAATAGAGAGGTAATTTAGCATTATTCAAATATTTGCAAGTAAATTCCTGTTAATTTTAAATAAACTTTATGAGCTTATTATTTATACAACAGAAATTGAAGTTAATTACAGCAATAAATATTTATTCGCCATTTTTTAATTATAACAGAACATTATAATTGTACATCTGATAATATGACTTAACAATTATTTCACTAAAATTATATTTTAATTACCATCTATTTAACTAATAATGAATGTCTTACTTTTTAAATTAGTCTTATAACCATTAAAATTATATTATGAAAAATTTAGAAGAATTATTTCAACACCAATTAAAAGATTTATTCAGCGCTGAAGATCAACTTATAGAAGCCTTGCCAAAAATGGTAAAAGCCGCTCATGATTCACAGTTAAAGAAAGCTTTTGAAGGTCATTTAGAAGAAACCAAAAATCATAAGCAACGTATTGAGGAGATCTGCAAGGAGCTTTCTATTAAACCCACTGGTGAAAAATGCAAAGCTATGGAAGGTTTGATCAAAGAAGCACAATCTATGATAGAAGAAAAATCAGATCCGGAGGTGAAGGATGCCGGTTTAATAGCAGAAGCTCAACGCGTAGAACATTATGAGATCTCCGGATATGGAACCGCAGTGCGTTTTGCAAAAGAACTTGGACATGATAGTATTGCTAAAAAGCTTCAGAAAACATTGGATGAAGAATATAATGCAGACCAGAAATTAGATGATCTTGCAGAACAAAGATTGAATAAAAAAGCGAAAGCTTAGTTGGGTAAAACTCATTAAAATTTGGTAAAAAAAAAAAGATCTTCATCGGTATAGATGAAGATCTTTTTGACTATAAAAAATTAGGTTTTACATATTTTTGATCTGTGCTTCTACTTCTCCCTTTGTTCCTCTAAAGGTTTTTACTTTTACATCGGTCTTACCATTTTCTAAGATGGTAGTTCTAACTTCTGCAACAGTTACATCCCCTTCCGTAGTCATTCTGATCTCAACTTCTTTAGTCATAGAATTATCTTGACCTACAACATTATTAGTTTCAGCGTTTTCAATAGAATTGTTGTTATCTCCAATAGTGTGACCTCCCAATATTGGTGCTATTACCAGACCAATTAAACAAGTTAATTTTATCAAGATGTTCATGGATGGACCCGAAGTATCCTTAAATGGATCTCCTACAGTATCTCCTGTAACCGCGGCTTTGTGAGCATCTGAGCCTTTATAGGTCATTTCACCGTTTATCAATACCCCAGCTTCAAAGGATTTTTTGGCATTGTCCCAAGCTCCACCTGCGTTGTTCTGGAAAATAGCCCAAAGAACACCACTTACGGTAACTCCAGCCATATAACCTCCTAACATTTCAGCAATCGCTAAATTATTCATTCCAAAGATCATAGGAACAAATGCAATTGCCAATGGGAAACCTATAGTTAAAATTCCTGGTAGCATCATTTCTCTTAGGGAAGCTTCCGTAGATATAGCTACACATTTATCATATTGTGGTTTCCCTGTTCCTTCCATTATTCCAGGAATCTCTCTAAATTGTCTTCGTACTTCCTCCACCATTTGCATAGCTGCTTTTCCTACTGCATTCATCGCTAATGCTGAAAATACTACCGGAACCATTCCTCCAACAAATAACATTGCGAGTACTGGAGCTTTAAAAATGTTGATTCCTTCTATTCCTGTAAAGGTTACGTAGGCTGCAAATAAGGCTAATGAAGTTAATGCTGCAGACGCAATTGCAAAACCTTTTCCAGTTGCAGCAGTTGTATTTCCTACCGAATCTAAAATATCTGTGCGTTCCCTTACAATTGGTTCTTGGTCACTCATTTCAGCAATACCACCGGCATTATCTGAGATCGGGCCAAAAGCATCTATAGCTAATTGCATTGCAGTTGTTGCCATCATTGCGGAAGCCGCTAATGCAACTCCGTAAAATCCTGCAAAAGCATAGGAAGCCCAGATTGCACTTGCAAATAATAATACCGAAGGAAATGTAGATATCATCCCTGTTGCCAAACCTGCAATAATATTGGTTCCTGCACCTGTACTTGATTGTTGTACTATTTTAAGAATTGGCTTTTTACCCAATCCCGTATAATATTCGGTTACCGAAGAAATTGCTCCACCTACTATTAGTCCGATGATGGTAGCTCCAAACACACGCATTGAAGAAATTTCCTTTATACCTTCGCCAAAAAATTCCATTTGCATTGTAGCTGGAAGCATCCATTTTACTAAAACATAACATGTTAATGCTACTAAGACTATAGATACCCAATTCCCGATGTTCAAGGCACGCATAACCTGATCTTCCTTGGCATCGTTACTGCTTATTTTTACTAACATGGTACCTATCATAGAAATGATAATCCCTGCACCTGCAATGGCCATTGGTAATAACACCGGGCCAATACCGCCAAAAAGATCATCGATGCTTCCGCCCATATCCTTGATAACATAATTCCCAAGAACCATTGCCGCTAGAACTGTGGCTACATAAGACCCAAAAAGATCGGCTCCCATTCCGGCAACATCACCAACATTGTCTCCAACGTTATCTGCAATTGTCGCTGGATTTCTAGGATCATCTTCTGGAATTCCTGCTTCTACTTTTCCAACTAGATCTGCGCCAACATCGGCGGCTTTGGTATAAATTCCTCCACCTACACGAGCGAATAAAGCGATAGATTCAGCTCCAAGCGAGAATCCAGCCAGAGTTTCCAAAACAATTGTCATATCTGAGGTGGAAGTCCAAACACCTCCCATAAAATAATGGAAGAAAAATATAAAGAAAGAAGTTAAACCTAAAACAGCAAGTCCTGCAACACCAAGTCCCATCACTGTACCACCACCAAAGGAAACTCCTAAGGCATTTGGTAAACTTGTTTTAGCAGCCTGTGTGGTTCTAACATTGGTCTTTGTTGCTATTTTCATTCCCATATTTCCGGCTAATGCAGAGAAAAATGCACCAAAAATAAAGGCGATAACAATTAACCAGTGCGTAGTTGGAACTACAAAAGAAACCACTGCAAGTGCAATACTCACAATAATTACAAAAATGCTTAGTAGTTTATATTCTGCATTCAAAAAGGCGAGGGCGCCCTCATAAATATGATCTGAAATTTCTTTCATTTTTCCGTCACCGGCGTCTTGCTTTAAGACCCAAGAACTTTTCATCCACATGTATAATAGACCAATTATGGCCAGAACAATTGGGGCATAGATAATCATTGATTCCATAGAGATAGTTAAGAATTAGTTAATGTCCGCTAATGTAGCAAAATCAATGATAAATAAAAAAGCGATAACTTTTTAGGGTTATCGCTTTTAATTATTTAATATTTATAAGAAAAATATTCGATTAAATCCCGAATCTCTCTTTGTCTCCTTCGTAGTTCTTAAATCGTTCGATACATTGTTTGATGATCTCTTTAGCTTCATCTGCATTTCCCCATCCCCCAACATCTACTTTCTTTTTCTCAAGATCTTTATAAACCTTAAAGAAATGCTCGATCTCTTTTAGTAAGTGACCATTTACATCATCTAGATCATTCAATCTATTCCAAATTGGATCTGAAACCGGTACACAGATAATTTTCTCATCTGGTCCTTTTTCATCTGCCATATGAAAAACTCCAATGGGCTTTACTTCCATTACGATCCCTGGAAAAGTAGGCTCTGCTACTAATACTAACACGTCCAAAGGATCACTGTCCAATGCTAAGGTGTTAGGAATGAATCCGTAATCTGCAGGGTACATCATAGAAGAAAAGATCATTCGGTCATACCGAACTTTCTTCAATTCAAAATCATACTCGTATTTGTTTCTACTCCCTTTTGGAATCTCTATCAATACATCAAAAGTCTCTGACATTTTCTTTCTTTTTTGTTCAAATTTTTCAGGCGGCAAATATAGTAATTTATCCTCTTACAGCGCTTATTAAAAATGAAAACCAAATGAAGCGGTCACTCCAAACGATCTTGCATCTTCATTATCAAAATAATTTCCTCTAAAATGAGCATCTAATCTCAGGAACTTAAAAATGTTTCCAACACCAACACTATATTCCCAATAAGGCTCGGAATCTGGCGCAATAAGTGACAATCCTGAGGCGTCTATGTTTTTATTCTTTTCTGAAATTTCTCCATAAACTCCTCGAATTCCAATGATCTCTCTTAAATTAAGATCTCTTAATCCTGGTATTCTTGAAAATAATCTTCCGTTGAAGTTATGCTCTAAATGTGCTGCTAAATAAGTGTCTGTGACAAATTCATAAAAATTAAGCAGTGAAAATGAATTATATAAGGCGAAATAAGTCTGGTTTCCAGGAACAACGCTTAATAATCCCAATGATACTTGTCCAAATGTCTTACCAGCTTCAATACTAATATTGGATTTACCAAACCCACCAACCATAAGTGGCTGATTGTAATATAACTGTAGTTTTTTATAATTAAAATCACTTTCAAAAATATCTTTAACACCTAAGCTATAATTCAGAAAAAATGTTGGAAAATCACCGCCATTAATTATATTTCTACTTACGCCAAAACCAGTGGTCTCCTTTCCTGGTGTATAGGTTAAAATAGTAGAGATCTCGGTTTGGTTAATTTCTGAATCTATAATTGTTCGTGCTTCATCTTTGTAATAATCCAAACTAAAAGTTTCTGAAGCGGGTTTAAGTATTCTATATGATCCCGCTAATCTAAAGGTAAAATTTCTTAAAGGCTCAATTTCTAAACTTACGAGTGAGAGGTTTATAGAACTTAACTTATTGTTATCACCAACATTTATTAAGGAAGAAGATGCTAAACTTCTCCCCAAAACATCTGTAGTATTAGTTAGACTGGCTCCTAATTGTTCGATATCCCTTCTATTTCCTATAGAAGCTATCAATCTGCTTCTTTTATCTAAAAGAACAGTCCCTGCAATCCCGTATTTAAATTGCTTATCCTTAAAACCATAAGCTCCATAACCTTCTAATCTCCACGGATCATTTTGATCGAAGTAGGTTCTTCCCCCTCCACGTACTCGCCAACCCTCAACATCATTAAAACCTAAAGTGGCAAAAATAGGTCCGTAATCGAAACCATTTAATTCAATATAACCTGTAGATAATGTGGTTGTTAACTTTCGTAAGCTTTTGAATGCAGGTACTTCTTGAAGGGTATCCAACATTTTATAAACTCCGCGCTCATCCCCATTCAGAATTTCTAATCTGTTCTTCTTCCAGAATTCGTCATCCCTATTATAAACCTCTTCTTTAAAATCTAAAACTCTGTTGTCATAAAAAGCTAGTGGTTTCTTGATATTGAATTTGTAATTATCATACAGCACAGTTCTCTTCCCATAAATTCCACGAGCTTCCGCCTTGTCCCGAAGAGAAAAATCTACCTGAAAAAAATCTTTGGTCATCAAGAAAATAGAATCGTTTAATACATCAAATTCCTGCTCTACATAAACACCTTTTACCCAGTTCACATTGGCGTCTTCTGCCGTTTCAAGATTGATCTTTTTTATAGCCCATGTAGTATCGTTCACCCAAAAGTCACCTTTAAAGGTAAGCTCCCCTTTTCGTCTTGGATAATATTTTATGTTATAGCACCATTTATCTCCAATAAAGGAACTGTCTGCCAAAACATAATTGTAATTGTTGATCCCCGTGGTAGAAAGCGGACTAATAAAACTCTTATCAAAAAATTTAAGGTAATTCTCATAGATATCTATTTCAGAATAAATATCCTTAATAGAAGAAATCAATAATTGATTATTGCTAAATCCAGAATTCTTATTCCCTAACAATTCTTCTTTTATTTTTCCCGATTTTTTATCACCATAAACTTTAGAAACTGCTTCATTTAAAAACACCGGCAAGTATGTTTTCCCTGTAATTCTATTGGTGTCTAAATCCTTAAAAATGAATTCCATTCCGTTGAAAATAGGGCTATTAATTAGCGCGCTATCAATAGTATTAAGGTCGAATTCTAATTTTTCATATTTTCTGAAGGCGTATTGATCAAATTTCTTCACCCCATTCTGTCTTTTGTTTTTCCAGATTTTTCTTAGAATATCTATTGCAGGATTGTTATTTTTTGAAGTTTTTCCCTGATAAATAGTTACTTCTCCTAAAGATTCTGTTTCCTCCTTTAAAACAACCTTCAAATTAAGATTACTTCCTTTGTTAATAGGAAGAATTAAAGTTTGATACCCCAAATAAGAGAATTCTACAGAGTCATAATAAGACTCAGATTTTAAATAGAAAGCCCCTTTCTCTGTAGTCGTGGTTCCTTCAGAAGAATTTAAAAAGATTACATTAACAAAAGGAAGAGGTGTTTCATTTTCATCTACTACAGTTCCGCTAATTCTGGTTTGAGACCAACTGCTAATAACAGCGAATACAGACATTATATAAAAGAGGGTATATTTCATATTTGGGTAAAAAAAAGCTTCACCAGTTAAGATGAAGCTTCAAAGATATGTTTATAAGATTACTTGTAAAGCACCTTTCTTACAGCTTTAACAACATCTTCACTATTGGGTAACCAGTTTTTAAATAATTCTGGAGAGTAAGGTGCTGGCGTGTCTGCCGTGTTGATTTTGATAATAGGAGCATCCAAATAATCGAATACGTTTTCCTGTACTTTATAGGTGATCTCTGTAGCAACATTTCCAAATGGCCATGCTTCTTCCAAGATCACTAATCTGTTAGTTTTTTTAACCGACTTATATATTGCCTCATAATCCATTGGTCTTACCGTACGTAAGTCTATAATTTCACAAGAGATTCCATCTTTTTCTAATTCATCTGCTGCTTTGTAGGCTTCCTTGATAATCTTTCCAAAAGATACAATAGTAACGTCTGTTCCTTCTCTTTTAATATCGGCAACACCAATTGGAATCACATATTCCTCTTCTGGCACTTCACCTTTATCACCATACATCTGTTCACTTTCCATGAAGATAACAGGATCATCATCGCGAATTGCAGCCTTTAATAATCCTTTAGCATCATAAGGATTAGAAGGTACCACCACCTTCAATCCCGGACAGTTAGCAAACCAACTTTCAAATGCTTGAGAGTGAGTAGCAGCTAATTGCCCTGCAGAACCCGTTGGGCCTCTAAATACAATTGGAATATTAAACTGTCCACCACTCATTTGGCGCATTTTTGCTGCGTTGTTTATTATTTGGTCTATTCCTACAAGAGCGAAGTTAAAGGTCATAAACTCTATAATGGGTCTGTTCCCATTCATCGCGCTTCCAATTCCTATTCCTGAAAAACCAAGTTCAGAGATTGGAGTATCAATCACACGCTCTGGACCAAATTCATCCAACATCCCTTTAGAAGCCTTATATGCACCATTATATTCGGCTACTTCTTCACCCATTAGGTAGATAGTATCATCCTTGCGCATTTCTTCGCTCATGGCTTGCTGGATCGCTTCTCTGAATTGAATTGTCTTCATTCTATATATCTCTACTAT
>JBBSVD010000039.1:0-18770 GCA_038233835.1 Flavobacteriales bacterium
GAGATATACAGGAGATTTCGATTATATCCCGGAAAAAGGATTGGAAGTAATGATCGCTATCGCCAGATTCTGGCAGCAACGTGCAAATTTCAGCAAAGACAAGAACAAATATGTAATTCTTGGGGTTACAGGTCCTAATGAATATGAGAACAATATAAACAACAATTGGTATACCAATTACCTGGCTAAATGGTGTATTGAGTATTGCTTAGAAACATTGAATAAAGTAAAAGATGGGCATTCTGAAGATTTTGATAGAATTTTTGGATTGACCAATCTTTCTGAAGCTGAATTGATGAAATGGGAGGAAGTTGCAGAAAATATGTACTTCCCATATTCAGATGAATTTGGGGTATTTTTACAACAAGATGGATTTTTAGATAAGGAACTAACTCCTGTAGAAGATTTAGCAAAAACAAGCCGACCAATTAATCAGAAGTGGAGTTGGGATAGGATCTTGAGATCTTGTTATATCAAGCAGGCAGATGTATTACAAGGATTCTACTTTTTTGAAGATCGTTTTAATGATGCAGAACTAGCCAAACATTTCGATTTTTATGAGCCGCTAACGGTTCATGAATCTTCACTTTCTCCTTGTGTACACAGTATTCAAGCTGCAAAATTGGGTAGAATGGAGCAAGCCTATGAGTTTTATGTAAGAACTTCTAGATTGGATCTGGATGATTATAATAATGAAGTAAAAGAAGGTTGCCATATTACAAGTATGGCTGGAACCTGGATGAGCATTGTAGAAGGTTTTGGAGGAATGCGCGTGATAAAAGATCAATTGTCTTTTGATACAAGAATTCCAGATGAATGGGATGCATATTCTTTTAAAGTGAACTTCAGAAATCAGATCGTAAAAGTTAATGTAACTAAGGACAAGACTTGTTTTACCTTAGAAGGCACAGAGCCTATCAATATATTAGTAAAAGGTAAATCGGTAGAAGTTCAGCCAAATAATTCAATAGAAGTTTAGTCATAGCATTAAAAGTTGTGATGAATATCAAATTATATAAATGAAGCAGTTATTTTTTCTATTTTCAATACTTTTTAGTTTTTCAAGCTTTGCACAAATAGAGCGAGTAGAACCACCATTTTGGTGGAGTGATATGCATCAGGAGAATCTCCAGATCATGTTCTATGGTAAAGATATCGCTCAATTTGAGGTAACTGCTTCAAAAGAAGTGCTAATAGAAAATGTACTTACAACAGAGAATTCTAATTACCTATTTGTAACTATCAAAACTAAAGATCTTCCCACAGGTTCGTATACTTTTAATTTCAGCAAAAAAGGAACTAAAGGATTTTCTAAGGCTTATGAGTTGAAAGAAAGAAGAGAAGGTTCTGCCTTCAGAAAAGGTTTTGATGCCAGTGATGTGATGTATCTTATTATGCCAGATCGTTTTGCAAATGGAGATGCGAACAACGATTCTAATCCTAATTTAGCCGATAAAGCAGATAGAACTAATCCTGGCGGAAGACATGGAGGAGATATTCAGGGAATTATAAATCATTTAGATTATATAAAGGATCTGGGAGCAACTACGCTATGGAGCACGCCATTGTTAGAAGATAATGATACTGCTTATTCTTATCATTCCTACGCACAAAGTGATGTTTATAATATAGATCCTAGATATGGTTCCAATGAAGATTACAAGCGGCTTTCTGAAGAGATGCATAAAAAGAATTTAAAATTGGTAATGGATTATGTGACCAATCATTGGGGATCCGGGCATTGGATGATCAAGGATCTTCCAACTTACAATTGGATCCACCAATTTCCTGGCTACGCTAATTCCAACTACAGAATGACCACACAGTATGATCCTAACAGGTCTCAGATAGATTGGAAATATTGTGTAGATGGTTGGTTTGTAAGAACAATGCCAGATCTTAATCAGAGTAATCCTTTGGTGCTAAATTATCTTACCCAAAATGCTATTTGGTGGATAGAATATGCCGATTTAGATGGATTTCGTGTAGATACCTATTCTTATAACGATAAAGAGGGGATCGCCAATTGGACAAAGTCTATTATGGATGAATATTCAAATTTCAATATAGTTGGGGAAGTATGGATGCATGACCAATCACAAATTTCTTACTGGCAAAAAGATAGCCCAATTGGAGCAATTCAAAGTTATAATTCTAATTTACCATCTGTGATGGATTTTACCTTGCACGATGCCATTACAAGTGTTTTTAATGAAGATGAGGCCAGCTGGGATAGAGGAATGGTGAAGGCTTATGAGAATTTCGTGAATGATTTCTTGTATGCTGATATCGAAAATATCTTGGTATTCGCTGGAAACCATGATACAGATAGGATCAATCATATCTATCAAGGAGATGTAGAAAAATATAAGATGGCAATGACTCTTGTGCTTACTACCAGAGGAATTCCGCAGTTATATTACGGAGACGAAATAGGGATGCAAGGGAACAAACCCGAAAAAGGTGATGGCGACATTCGCAGAGATTTTCCAGGAGGCTGGAAAGCTGATGATAATAATGCTTTTGATAAAGATGGAAGATCTCAAGAACAAGAAGCTTATCATGCTTTCACAAAGAAATTACTGAATTATAGAAAGGGCAAAGAAGTGCTGCACTTCGGGAAATTGCTTCAATTTTTACCGGAAAATAATGTGTATGTTTATTTTAGATATAATGAAGATGAGCGTGTCATGGTTGTGATAAATAATAATCCTGAGGCACAGGAATTAGAGCTTACTCGTTTTGCTGAAGGTTTAGCGGGAATAACTTCAGGAAAAGATGTTATTACTGGAGGGCAAATTAATTTGAAAGAGAATTTAAAGATCAAAGGAAAATCTTCCTTAGTGATAGAATTGAAATAATTGTTTGAGGATATTCCGTAAAGAATCATAATGTAAGTTTTTGTCACCTTGAGCGTAGTCGAAAGGTCAAACAAAAACGTCTCAACTTAAGGCTGTATCGAGCCCTTCTGCTTCGCTCAGAATTAACTAAGGTTGGGGAATCATAAGGGAGAAGAATCTTTTCGTTAGAGATCCCTCCTTCCGTCGGGATGACAACACAATGTCTTGGTAGTTCAGGACAGGGTAACGAATTGTTAAAGTCATTAGTGGAGAGTTAATAGTTATATTAAATTTATAAAATTGAATTAAAGTCATGAAGATCCTCCCAAATACTAAAAAATGTCTGTTACTTTTGATCTTCATAGGAATGAATTCTTTGTTCATTTTGGCTCAAAACGCAAATAGAACTTTTAAAAGCGTTGAACAACAGGCTGATGTTATTTCGGTATCTACCAACGATGGAAAATATCGTTTCCAAGCATTCACGCCAGAGATCATGGAAACCAGTTTTATTCCAACTGGAGAAGCCTTTAGTGAAGACTCCTATTCTGTGGTTTTAAAGCCTTCAGAAATAGCACCAACAGTTACAGAAGATGCTAATTCAATTAAAATTGCAACTTCAGGAATTACTGTACTTATCAACAAAAAACCATTTCAGGTAAAATACTTTTTTGAAGGAGAAGAGGTGATTTCAGAAAAAATAGGCTATTCAGCATCTGAAACTCATGAAAAATTAGATTTTAATGTAACAGAAAATGAGATGCTTATGGGAGGAGGGGCCCGGGCTTTGGGAATGAATAGAAGGGGAAATAGGTTAGAGTTATACAACCGAGCAGATTATGGCTACGGCACAAAATCTGCTTTGTTGAACTATACCCTACCTGTGGTAATGTCTTCAGAAAAATACTTGTTGCATTTTGATAATGCTCCAATCGGATTTTTAGACCTAGATAGTGGTCATTCCAACACCTTAAGTTACGAGACTATAAGCGGTAGAAAAACCTACCAACTTATTGTTGGCAAGACTTGGGAGAAGATCACAGAGAATTTCACACTTCTAACTGGGCGTCAGCCGTTACCTCCAAGATGGGTTTTTGGTAATTTCTCAAGCAGATTTGGTTATCATTCTCAGGAAGAAGTTGAAAATACCATCGCTAAATTCAGAAAAGATAGTATTCCAGTAGATGCCGTTATTCTTGATCTTTACTGGTTTGGTAATGATATTAAAGGCACCATGGGAAATCTGGAATTCGTAAAAGACTCTTTCCCGGAGCCAAAACAAATGATCTCCAAACTTGCAGATCAAGGAGTAAAAACAATATTAGTTACAGAACCCTTTATCCTTACCACTTCTAAAAAATGGGATGATGCGGTTAAGCAAAATGTTCTAGCTACAGATTCTTTAGGGAAACCATTCAAATATGATTTTTACTTCGGAAACACAGGATTGGTAGATATTTTTAATCCAAAAGCAAAAGAGTGGTTTTGGAATATTTATAAAGATCTAAAATCATTTGGAGTAGCCGGTTGGTGGGGAGATCTTGGAGAGCCGGAAGTGCATCCATCAAAATTAAAGCATAGTATAGGAAGTGCGGATGAGGTGCATAACATCTACGGACATTATTGGGCAAAAATGATAAAAGAAGGATATGAAGCCGATTTTCCGGAAGAGCGTCCTTTTATTTTAATGAGAGCAGGAGCTGCCGGATCCCAACGCTTCGGATTGATTCCTTGGTCTGGTGATGTTAATAGAGGTTGGAACGGATTAAAACCGCAACCGGAGATAAGTCTTCAAATGGGATTGCAAGGCTTGGCTTATATGCACTCCGATCTTGGTGGTTTTGCTGGAGATCTTGAAGATGATGAGTTGTACACCAGATGGTTGCAATATGGAGTTTTTCAGCCAATATTCCGCCCGCATGCTCAGGAAGAAGTAGCATCAGAGCCGGTATTTAAGAACGAAAAGACCAAAGCTTTGGCTAAAAAAGCAATTGAGTTGAGGTACAAACTATTGCCTTACAACTATAGCCTAGCTTTTGAAAATCACATTTCAGGGAAACCATTAATGAGACCATTATTCTTTGAAGAGCCTGAAAATCAAAAGATGTATGAGATCTCCAATACTTATTTATGGGGTGACAGTTTTTTGGTGTCGCCAATTGTAAATCCGGGAGCTATTACTAAAGAAGTGATATTTCCAGCAACAAGTAATTGGTTCGATTTTTATACAGGTGAAAAGTATTCTAAAGGGACAATAGATTCAGTTAATGTAGAAGAAGATCATATCCCGGTATTTGTGAGAGGTGGTGCTTTTATTCCAATGGCAAGGCCAATGCAAACTACAGCAAACTATGACGCTTCATTTTTAGATGTTTATTTCTATTATGATGAGCAAGCAAAAAGTAGCACAGCTACTTTATATAATGATGATGGAAAAACTCCAGATGCTTATGAAAAAGGCATGTTTGAACTTATTAAATTTGATTCTGAAATAAATGCTTCAGAGTTAATTTTAAAAATTCAGAAAGAAGAAGGAGAGAGTGCAACTTCAGAAATAGAACTTATAGATCTGCATATTGAGAATTTAAAGAAGGAAGTGAAGTTTGTTTGGGTGAACGGAATAAAATATACAGGTAAGAATTATATGCACCGAGGGAAATTGAATATCCCTGTGAGATTTGATCAAAGCAAAACAATTATAAAAATAGAATTCAATTAAATAAAACCTAATAACCTATGATTAAGAAATTAGCATTATTATTTAGCATGCTTGCTGTAATGGCCGCTTGTAAAAATGAAAATAAAGAAAAGAAAGATTCTGAAATTCCAAAAGAGGAGCAACAAGTTAGTATTGAAGACAGCGATCTGGAAAATGCGGTGATCTATGAAGCCAACATTCGTCAATATTCTCCTGAAGGAACTTTTAATGCATTTACCGAAGATATTCCTAAGTTAAAAGAATTAGGCGTAAAAGTGATCTGGGTAATGCCGGTATATCCTATTTCTGTAAAGAATAGAAAAGCAACTGGTGGGAAAATGGTTACTGAAATTGAAGATGAAAAAGAACGTGAGAAATATTTAGGTAGTTACTATGCAGTTTCAGATTATACAAAGGTGAATCCGGATCTTGGAACTATAGATGATTTTCAGAAAATGGTAGATGTGGCTCATGAAAACGGGATGTTCATTATCATGGATTGGGTTGCAAATCACACAGGATGGGATCATTCTTGGATCACAGAGCATCCAGAATATTACACCCAAAATGAGGCAGGAGAAATTGTAGATCCTTTAAATCCGGAAACAGGAGAATCTTGGGGATGGACAGATACTGCAGATCTTAACTATGACAATAAGGAGCTTTGGGCAACAATGACCAACGAATTAAAATACTGGGTAGAGAATCATGATGTAGATGGATTTAGAGCAGATGTTGCCGGTGAAGTACCAACCGAATTCTGGGATCAAGCTGTAAAAGCAATTAAAGAAGTGAAGCCGGTATTTATGTTGGCAGAATCTGAAAAGAAAGATCTTTTTCATAATTCTTTCGATATGGGATACAACTGGGAAGGACATCATATTATGAATGAGATTGCTCAAGGGAAGCAAGGAGTGAAAGCCTGGGACACCTATATGACCAAGATCGACACGCTTTACCAAAAAGACGATTTCTTGATGAACTTTGTTACCAACCACGATGAGAATTCATGGAATGGTACTGTAAAAGAAAGGATGGGAGATGCAGGAGAAGCTATGCTGGCTCTTTCTTTCACTTTGCCAGGCATGCCATTGATATATAGTGGACAGGAATATGACATGAATCGCAGATTGTTATTTTTCGAAAAAGATAGCATTCCTAAAACAAAAGGAAAAGTTTGGCCTGTACTAGTAAAATTAGGTGAGCTTAAAAATAATAACGAAGCGCTTGCAGGTGGTAAAAAATCTGCCACATACAAACGATTGAAAACAACAAAAGATGACCAGGTTTTAGCTTTCTCACGAGGAAGTGGAGAAGATATGGTGATCTATGTTGCCAATCTTACAAAAGCACCCGTAAAATTTAAAATGGAATTGGATGGCAAATTTCAAGATTATATGAGTTCTGGAAATTTAGATCTTAAGAAAGATTTGGAAATGGAATTTAAGCCTTGGGAATACAAAATATTGATAAACAACTAAGTATTTTTCCAAATACATTAAAAAAGCCTCATTATTGAGGCTTTTTTAATGAGTTATTAACCGAAAACGTTTTAGTAAAACGAGTGATTAGGATTTAAGTATCAAATCGAATAGCTTTACAGTAATGCAAGTAAAAATTAAGAAAATTGGAGTGCTTACTTCAGGAGGAGATGCTCCCGGAATGAATGCCGCAATACGAGCTGTTGTTAGAGGTTGTGCCTTTCAGGAGATTGAATGTGTTGGGATTTATAGAGGATATCAAGGCTTAATAGAGAATGATCTTGAGGAGCTAAATGCAAGATCTGTAAGAAATATTATAAGTCGGGGTGGTACCTTTTTAAAATCTGCGAGATCTAAAGAATTTCAAACCATAGAAGGAAGAAAGAAAGCTTACGAGAATTTAAAGAATGCCGATGTTGATGCCTTGGTAGTTATTGGGGGAGATGGTACTTTTACTGGAGCTCTTATCTTTAACCAAGAGCACGATTTCCCTATAATTGGGGTGCCTGCAACCATAGATAATGATATAAACGGCACAGATTTCACTATTGGTTATGATACTGCTTTGAATACAGTTGTTGAAGCAATAGATAAGATTAGAGATACCGCCAGTTCCCATAATAGACTATTCTTGGTAGAAGTAATGGGTAGAGATGCAGGAGATATTGCATTAAATAGTGGAATTGGAGCAGGAGCAGAGGAAATTTTGATTCCGGAGGAAGACAGGGGAATAGAACGTTTGGTTGAATCTCTGAAGAGAAGTAGGAAATCAGGAAAAACTTCAAGCATTATTGTTGTTGCTGAAGGAGATAAGAGCGGCAAGAATATCTTTGAACTTGCCGAATATATAGAAGAGCATCTCGAGGATTATGAGATCAGGGTTTCTGTGCTAGGCCATATCCAACGTGGAGGATCTCCAAGTTGTTATGACAGGGTTTTGGCAAGCAAACTAGGAATTGGTGCGGTAGATGCACTTATAAAAGGAGAAAGAACCATAATGGTTGGCATCCATCATCAAAAAGTGGTTTCGGTGCCGTTAGAAATAGCAATTAAAAATGGTGCTAAATACGATAAGAGTTTAAGAAGAGTCGCTGATATTACTTCAGTATAATAATTTACAAATACATATTATGAGTACTAAAATTGGAATTAACGGCTTTGGCCGAATTGGACGAATAGCTTTTAGAAATGCTATTTTAAATGATGCAGTAGAAGTGGTAGCTGTTAATGATCTTTTAGATGTAGATCAATTGGCTTACCTTTTAAAATATGATTCTGTTCACGGAAAATTTGATGGAAAAGTAGAGGTTAAAGACGGTAATTTAATGGTGAATGGAAATACTATTAGAGTAACTGCAGAGCGTAATCCTGAAAATCTTAAATGGGATGAAGCAAAAGTTGAAATAGTTCTGGATTGTACTGGAATATTTACTACCAAAGAATCTGCTGCAGGACATTTAAAAGCTGGAGCAAAGAAAGTTGTGATCTCTGCACCATCCAAAGATGTTCCAATGTTTGTAATGGGAGTAAATCACATGGATGTAAAAGCTGAAGACACCATTGTTTCTAATGCATCTTGTACCACCAACTGTTTGGCTCCTTTAGCAAAAATTATTGATGATGAGTTCGGATTGGTGGAAGGTTTAATGACTACAGTTCACGCAACTACAGCGTCTGAGTATACTGTAGATTCGCCAGAAAAGAAAAATTATAGATTAGGAAGAAGCGCTTTAAATAATATTATTCCAACATCTACAGGTGCTGCCGTGGCGGTAACTAAGGTGATCCCTTCATTAAAAGGGAAACTTACGGGAATGGCTTTTAGAGTACCAACTTTAGATGTTTCTGTTGTAGATCTTACAGTAAGAACCGAAAAAGCTGCTACTTATGAAGAGATAAAAGCAGTATTCAAAAAAGCTTCAGAAGGAGCTTACAAAGGAGTGGTATCCTATACTGAAGACATGGTGGTTTCTCAAGATTTCGTTTCAAATCCTTACACCTGTAATTTTGATGCGGAAGCAGGCATTGCTCTTAACGATAATTTTTTTAAATTAATAGCTTGGTATGATAATGAATATGCATATTCTGCTAAACTAGTAGAACTTGCGGCTCATGTAGCTTCCATATAAATTATAAATAGCCATTTATTAATGCGATAAGTTGGAAATAAATGGCTTATTTTATCATATAAAGAAATTAAAATGATATTAATTGCTGATGGTGGTTCCACCAAATGTGACTGGATTCTTCTTAATAATAAGGGGGAACAGATATTTCAAACTCGTACAAAGGGATTAAATCCTGCAGTTTTTCCTGAAGCGATGTTGGAACAACGAATTGAAGAAAATCCTGAGCTTTTAGAAGTTAGGAATGATATTGAAAGAGTTCATTTTTTTGGAGCAGGTTGCGGAACTGAAATTCCTCGTAAACTTTTGGCAGATATAATAGCCAATTTCTTTACAAATGCTTCTGATGTAATGGTTAAGGAAGATATGGTTGCTGCAGCATATGCGGCTACCACTGAGCCTGGAATTGTTTGTATTCTGGGCACGGGTTCTAATAGCTGTTATTTCGACGGAAAAGATGTTCACATGGCTGTAGAATCTTTAGGTTATGTCCTAATGGATGAAGCCAGTGGAAATTACTTCGGAAAGCGTTTAATTAGAGATTATTATTACAAAAGAATGCCACCAGATATCGCTGCTAAATTTGGAAAAGATTTCAATTTGAATAGCGATGAGATAAAGAGAAATCTCTATAAGAAAGAAAACCCTAATACGTATTTAGCTTCTTTTGCTGAATTTATATTTACTAATGAGCGAAATGGATATTTCTATAAGTTAGTGCATGAGGGAATAAAGGAATTTATGCATACACGTGTACTTTCATTTAAACAAGCTCAAACAGTACCTATACATTTTATAGGAAGCATCGCTTATTTTAGTCAGGATATTATTAGAGCTGTTGCTCAGCCTTATAATCTTGAAATAGGAAATATTATTCGCAGACCTATAGATGCTCTTATCGAACATTATAGAAAAAACGTGTTAAATAACTAATAGTCAATCTACCATAAATTTTTACTACATTTAAAATTAAGAACCTCGGGGATTCATCCCTCGATGAGGGATTAAAAAGAAATTAGATGCTGGTAAAAGTTTATGGTAGTGCTGTTTTTGGAGTAGAGGCTACCACCATTACTGTAGAAGTAAATGTTGCAACCGGTATTGGGTATCACTTGGTTGGGCTCCCAGACAATGCTATAAAAGAAAGCAGTTATAGAATCGCTGCTGCTCTTCAAAACAATTCTTATAAATTTCCGGGAAAAAAGATCACTATAAATATGGCGCCAGCCGATCTTCGAAAAGAAGGCTCAGCTTACGATCTTACGTTAGCTCTGGGAATCTTAGCAGCATCTAATCAAATAAAAGCAGTGGATATTAGTGAATATCTTATCATGGGAGAACTTTCTTTGGATGGAAGTTTACAACCAATAAAGGGAGCTTTACCAATTGCAATTAAAGCAATGGAGGAAGGTTACAAAGGATTTATACTGCCAATACAAAATGTAAAAGAGGCGGCCATTGTTAGCGGACTCGAAGTTTATGGGGTTTCTAATATACTTGAAGTAATAAATTATTTCGATAAAGGAACTCCACTGGAAAGAACGATTATAGACACTAAAGTAGAATTCTATGATAATTTGGATCATTTAGAGCATGATTTTGCAGATGTAAAAGGTCAAGAAAGTATTAAAAGATGCATGGAGATCGCCGCTGCTGGTGGCCATAACGTAATTCTAATTGGCCCGCCGGGAGCAGGAAAGACCATGTTAGCCAAGAGATTGCCAAGTATTTTACCGCCAATGACACTTCAGGAAGCATTGGAAACTACCAAAATCCACAGCGTGGTTGGAAAAGTGAAAGAAAATGTAGGATTAATGTCTCAGCGGCCATTTAGAAGTCCTCATCATACAATTTCTGACGTTGCATTAGTCGGAGGGGGGACATATCCCCAACCTGGCGAAATTTCTTTATCGCATAATGGTGTTTTATTTCTAGATGAATTACCCGAATTTAAAAGAGGTGTTTTAGAAGTTTTGAGGCAACCATTGGAAGATAGGGAAGTGACGATTTCTAGAGCAAAATTCACAGTAACGTATCCTTCCAGTTTTATGTTGGTGGCCAGTATGAATCCTAGTCCCAGTGGTTTTTTTAACGATCCAGATTCTCCAATGTCCTCTTCGCCTGGAGAAATGCAGCGGTATCTAAGTAAAATAAGCGGGCCATTGCTGGATAGAATAGACATACATATTGAAGTAACTCCAGTTCCTTTTGAAAAATTAAGCGAAGAACGCACAGGAGAAAAAAGTGTGGATATTAGAAAAAGAGTGACCAAGGCGAGGCAAATCCAGACGGAGCGGTTCAAAGAAAAGGAAAATGTTCACTACAATGCTCAAATGAGTGTAAAGCAGATCTCTGAATATTGCAAATTGGAGGATTCCTCAAAAGCTCTTTTGAAATCCGCAATGGAAAGATTAAATCTTTCAGCAAGAGCTTACGACAGAATTCTAAAGGTTTCCCGAACTATTGCCGATCTTTCTGAAAGTGAAAATATTCAAGGAATCCATATATCTGAAGCAATTCAATATAGAAGTTTGGATAGAGAAGGTTGGTTAGGTTAAAAATTTCTTACATAACTTACCCTTACAGAAGATTTTAATACATTTGAGAAATATACTTAAATGCAAGATACCTACTTGAAATGAAAAGAATTCTAATGTTGCTTGTACTTGTCGGCTTAATTGGCTGTAAAGGAGATGAACGATTAAATACCGAGAAAAAAAATGCAGATTCAGATAGCTTATCCATCCCAGATATCTCATTAGATTCTATTTTAACAGCAGATAGTATTGAAATGAATTTAGAGCAAGCAAATAAATTGGCGGAGTTGCCTCTGGCATGCTTAAATACAGAATATCCTAATAAATTAGGGCAAACCCTAGGGAGCGAGGAAGATCTTGGTACTCCAAAACAATTGCATCCTGCATTTTACGGTTGTTTTGATTGGCATTCTTCGGTTCATGCACATTGGTCTTTGGTCGTTTTATTAAAACAATTTCCTAAATTGGATAAAGCAGATGCGATCAAGGCTGCTTTGGAAAAATCCTTATCAAAAGAAAACATAGCGGCTGAAGTAAAATATTTTAAAACGGAAAATAATACCGATTATGAACGAACTTATGGTTGGGCATGGTTACTAAAACTTTCGGAGGTACTTCAAACATGGGATTCTGATCTGGGGGAAGAATTAGCCGGTAATTTAAAACCATTATCAGAACTTATAGTTGCTAATTTCACAGAATTCTTACCAAAATTAAATTATCCAATTCGTGTAGGCGAGCATACCAATACTGCTTTCGCTTTAAGTTTTGCTTATGATTATGCCGCATCTGTAAAGGATGCGAGTTTTCAGGAATTAATAGAAAGAAGAGCAAAAGAATTCTATTTGAAAGATGATGATTGTCCTATGACTTGGGAGCCAAGTGGGTTCGATTTTCTTTCGCCTTGTTTAGAGGAGATAGATATTATGAGAAAGGTTTTGCCTAAAGCTGCGTTCCCTCTATGGATAGAAGACTTTATGCCACAACTTAAAAACCCAGATTTCGATCTAGCTGTGGGGCAAGTTTCTGATAGAACAGATGGAAATTTAGTGCATATAGATGGTTTAAATTTTAGTAGAGCTTGGGTGTTTTATGGTTTAGCTAATGAATATCCAGATAAATACAATCATTTACGAAATGTTGCAAATCGTCATGTTTCTAGCTCTTATCCAAATTTGGTAGGTGATAGTTACGAAGGTGGTCATTGGTTAGGCAGTTTTGCTATTTACGCACTACACCAAGCAAAAGTTCAAAAGTGAAAAATTGGCTAAAAAATGTAGGTCCCGGAGTTCTGGTTTCGGCCGCATTTATTGGCCCTGGAACTGTAACAGTATGTACCTTGGCGGGAGTTAATTATCAATTCGCTTTGCTGTGGGCATTATTACTATCTATAATTTCCTGTATTATTTTGCAGGAAATGGCCGCTAGACTTGGGATCATTTCTCAAGCGGGCTTAAGTGAAAGCATTAGAAAAGAGATAAAAAACCCAGCGATTCGGATTTTTGCGATTCTCCTTATATTATCTGCAATTGTTGTTGGCAACGCTGCCTATGAAGCTGGAAATATAAGCGGTGCGGTGCTTGGAATAACGGCGCTAGCTAGTCCTTTAGAATTACAGCTAGGAGATTTCAGTTTAAATATTTGGAGTGTTTTAATTGGAGCAGTAGCTTTTAGTTTACTGTATATTGGTAATTATAAAGTGCTGGAACGTGTATTTATTGGTTTGGTGGCCATCATGAGTGTCTCTTTCATAATTACGGCAATACTTACACAACCAGATCTATCCTTGATATTTCAGGGTTTACTAATTCCCAAATTAGGTCCAGATAAAATTCTAACTGTAATTGCATTAGTAGGCACTACTGTGGTACCCTATAATTTATTCCTACATGCTTCACTGGTAAGCGAAAAGTGGAAAGATGCCTCTAAGTTACCTGTGGCTCGTAAAGATCTAACTCTCGCAATTATTTTAGGCGGAGTTGTTTCAATGGCAATCCTTATTAGTGCTGCCACCCCAAATTTGATTAATGTAAACTCGGCTGCCGATCTAGCCGTTGGATTAAAGCCATTATTTGGGCAGTATGCAACCTGGTTCATAGCTATAGGATTATTGTCGGCAGGAATCACTTCTGCCATTACAGCGCCTCTGGCTGCAGCCTATGTAGCAAAAGGTTGCTTTGGATGGGAAGATGGTTTAAAGTCTTGGAAATTCAGATCGGTATGGATGGGAATTCTATTGTTAGGAATTTTCTTTTCGTCCTTGCAGCTTAAACCGGTAGAGATCATCCAATTTGCTCAGGTTGCAAATGGCTTACTACTTCCTATAATTGCAATCTTTCTATTTTGGATAGTGAATAGGAAGAGTGTTATGGGTGTCTATAAGAATAGCCTGATTCAAAATATTTTCGGGATTATAATAATTAGCATCGCGATTTTCTTAGGCGCCAAATCAATTTATACGGTGCTTCAAAATTTTTAACTCATGATTACAAAACAGATTCATATTAACTGCGATCTTGGTGAAGGTGGTAAATATGATGCACAACTTATGCCTTTAATCTCTGCATGTAATATTGCCTGTGGTGAGCATGCAGGAGATCTAAAAAGCATGACTAAAACACTGCTTCTAGCCAAGCAAAATAATGTGCAAATTGGAGCACATCCTTCCTATCCAGATAAAGAAAATTTTGGAAGACAAACCATTAAAATTTCTGAAGCTGATCTAAAGAATTCCATTAAAGAACAGATATTACTATTAAACAAATTAGCGTTGGAGCAGGGAATAAAGTTATCTCATATTAAGCCTCATGGAGCACTTTATAATGATGCAGCAAAAGACGAAAAAATAGCTCAGATAATTTTGAATTCTATAGCAGAATCTGACTTAGATTTGAAGCTTTATGCACCTGAGAAATCTATTATTTCAGAGATTGCAAATGGCAAAATAGAGGTTATTTTTGAAGCCTTTGCAGACCGAAATTATAACCCAGACATCAGCCTAGTTTCACGATCTAAATCCTATGCATTGATCACTCAAAAAGAGGCTGTTTTTGAACAACTTTTATCGATGTTTTTTGAAGGTAAAATACGTTGTCTAGGTGGTCAGAAAATAGCTGTAAATCCAGGTACTTTTTGCTTGCATAGTGACACTCCAAATTCATTAGAAATATTGAACTTTATTGTTGAAGAATTTCAGATATTAGACATTAAAGTAGCAAAGAAATGAGCGACCAATATCCACACTTTTCTTCCATGGGGGATAAGGCTATTCTTATCGAATTTGAACCAAATATTTCTGAAAATACACTTCAAACAGTGTTGAATTGTAAAAAAAGTATAGAAAATATTTTATGTAAAGTAATTGTTGAAGTAATAAACACATATAGTTCATTATTAGTAATTTATATGTGTACTATAGGAGATGTCTATAGTGAGGTTCTAAGCCTAAAAGCATTGATTGCTGAAGCTAATATAGGGAAAAATATCAATTCTAAACTTTATCATATTCCCGTTTGTTATGATGAGGAATATGGTCTCGATCTGCACTTGTTGGCAACACAAAATAAGCTGTCTTTTTCTGAAATTATACGCCTACACACCAATCCTATTTACACGGTATATTTCATTGGATTCTTGCCCGGATTTTTGTACTTGGGAGGACTTGATAAAATGCTGATGATTTCAAGAAAATCTACCCCTAGAATAAAGGTGGAAAAAGGAGCTGTTGGAATAGGTGAAAATCAAACCGGAATTTATCCTAAAAGCAGTCCTGGAGGTTGGCAAATAATTGGAAATTCACCACTAGAATTCTTTGATAAAAACGGGCAGCCACCTTGCCAAATTTCAGTAGGAGATAAGGTAAAATTTTACACTGTTAGCAGACTGGAATATTTAAATATTTCTACTGAAATTTCAAAGAATAATTTTCAATTAAAAAGCGAAAATTATGAAGGCTAAAATTCAAGTTTTACAACCCGGACTTTATTCTTCGATTCAAGATATTGGAAGATTTGGTTTTCGAAAATATGGTATTCCTCAAAGTGGGGTGATGGACTCTTATGCAGCAAAAATGTCTAATTTAATTTTGAATAATTCTGAAGATGCTTCGGTTTTAGAGATCACCCAAATGGGACCAAAATTGCAATTCTCCGAAGCTACTTTAATTACAATTTGTGGCGCTTTTATGAATCCAAAACTTAATGAAAAAAACATATTCAATCACAGTATTATCGAGGTGAAATCTGGTGATGTTCTCTCCTTTGGTAAATTGGAATATGGGTGTAGAGCCTATTTGGCAATATCTGGTGGATTTATGGTTGACAAGGTTCTTAATAGTTATAGTTGGTATGAAGGTATAACTGCTGTATTTAAACTAAAGAAAGGAGATGAGCTGTTTTATAAAAGAGAAAACCAATCTGTAGGCCAAAAGAATTCTGGGATAAGGGTTTTAACAAATTATATTAAAGACAATTCCATTACAGCTTTTAAAGGGCCTGAATATCATCTTCTTTCCAACCAGCAGGAACAGCAATTAAACTTATTTAGCTTTAGAATAGACCAAAAGAATAATCGAATGGCGATACAAATGCAAGAGCCTTTAATTAATGAGCTAAAACCTATAATAACAGGACCGGTGATTCCTGGAACGGTTCAATTAACTCCATCTGGGAATATAATTGTACTAATGCGGGATTGTCAAACTACTGGCGGATATCCAAGAATTTTACAAGTTTCTGAAGATGGTATAAATGCCTTATCCCAAAGGCTTGCTGGCGGAAATATCAAGTTTGATCTCCAAATACTAAAATAAGTAAGACCTCGTTATAATAGAAGTTTAAACTAAAAAAAAGTGTCTATTAATCGGGGTCAAAATACTTTTAAGCCCTACCTTAAAATTAATTCCCTCGTTTAATGACACTTTTTAATCTTTCATTTAGTTTAAAAATGCTAAAACAAAATTAGCACACTATTTATCTTTTTAAAAGGGGATATTTCCCCTTTATTTATATCGATCTACTATAGTTGTTGTAATGATTTCAAAAAAAGGTGCCGTTTTAACGATCTTAATTTTTAATTAGCCCCACCTAATTATAAATTTCGTTTTCAACGACACTTCTTTATGAAAATTAGAAATCACTTCATTTTATTTTTCAAATATATTGTGTGACAGATAGGTATTCAAGGGGTAAAATCCCCTTTTTATTAAGAAAAATTTAGATGGAAATAAAAGTGAATTGAATGGCAGATTTTTAATCCCTCATTGAGGGTTTAATTCCCCGAGGCTTGTCTTAAATTTTTAAAAGTATTTTCCAATTCATACCTGATGGGCTTATCCAGAGGTTCTTGATTATAAAAAAGTGCCGTGATTGTATCAATTAGTATTAAAAGCCCTACCTATTAATACCTTTAACAATCCGGCACATTTTTTTAACCCAATTATACCTTAGATAAACTAAAATAATGCTCAAATTTAAAACTCGTACTAATTGTGTTCAAGGGGATTTTTCCCCTTTTTTTGCGATTTAAAAAATTTTGTTAAAGAAAAATTCTATTTTTAACAAAAATCTATTTTAATGAATTTTTGAATTAGTTGGATGGCATGAGTAAAAAAATTGCAGTTGCGAAAGCAAAACAACTACAAAAAGAATGGTGGGATACCAGATCTATGGTTACCACAAATGGTAAAGAATATGAAGATACTTGCCAGTTCTATTTTATGGTAGATGAGCTTCAGGCATATTTGGCCGAGGAAAGACCAAATCTTTAGAGCAAGGTGTGGAAACTCCAGGAATTAATATCTGGTTTGGTGCTTATGATGCTACTGAAACAGAGCCAAGTTTGGCTACAGTTTTTTTAGCTCCAACCAAAAGGGTAAAGTCTGATGATCCGGATAAAGAATATGAAGATGTTGCCAATGATGAGATAGAACCTTTAAATGATACATCTGGCAAATGGCCACCTACAATCTACTAAATCTCTTTAAAAAAATTGCTAGAATATATTTTACATTATAAGCTTTATGTAGGTTATTTTTTTGAACTGATAGCTGCCCTCTGTGGAAGCTATTATTTAATTAGAACTAAGGGAGCTAAGAAAGTTGTCAAACTATTTGGAGTGTATTTGTGGTTAGTGATATTTGTTGAAATTTTCGGGTTATATGCGCTCTGGAATTACTTTGATGATTATAAAACTTTTCCCTGGTTAGAAGATTCTGTGTTTGTTAGAAATGAGTGGTTATTCAATTGTTTAAAACTTATTACTTATATAGTCCTTAGTTCCGTATTTATAAGTTCTTTGAATACCTCAAAGATTAAAAGTAGAATCAAGTTAGCAGTAGTCTTGTATTTTATAATAGGAGTTTCTGAAATTTTATTCTCAAGGAGGTTTTTTACTTCTTATATCATCGAGAACATACTCTTAGGAACTGTGCTGCTGCTTATTAGCGTTGGCGTCTATTTACTAAAACTAACAAGAAGCAATGATATTTTAAACTTTTCTAGAGACTTAATATTTTATATTGCGATAGCTGTTGTAGTTTGGAATTTGTGTGTAACCCCAATATTTATTTATGATAGCTATTTCAACACTAAAAACCAAGAATTTATTCTGCTATATGCTGCTATATTAAGATATAGCAACATTTTCATGTATGGCTTATTTTCTTTTGCTTTTATCTATTGTGCAAAAGGAGAAGGGAATCCGAAAATCTTAGAAGATTCATAATTTTTATAAAGAAGGCCTATTTTTAGTAGGTTAAGTCTTAGAAGACTATAATAAACTTAAATGGTATTAACCGAATTTACAATCTATTTATTAATTGGGTTTAGTGTTATAGCAGGATATTATTATTTAAATCGTAATGCACAAAACAACATAACACGCTTTTTTGTAACCTTCTTAATTTTCGATTTTTTAGTTTCTACTATAGGGATGTATGCAAGGATTATAAGAAATAATGAAGCTTTACATTATTTAAAAGAGACTTTTCTGTATAATGATTACTGGTTCTTTAATCCTGTAATAGTAATAGGATTTGCGCTTTATGCTTATTATTTCAGGTTAAATTTAAAAAACAGTTTATTAGCTAA
>JBBSVD010000040.1:0-18735 GCA_038233835.1 Flavobacteriales bacterium
TACAATTTCTCGATATTTAAAATTTTTGCAATAATGATAAAATTGTATTCATCCATTTTAGGAGAAGGAACTCCTTTTTTATTCTTACATGGTTTCTTAGGTATGGGTGACAATTGGAAAACCTTAGGGAATAAATTTTCTGAAGAAGGTTTTCAGATTCATTTAATAGATCAGAGAAATCACGGGCGCAGTCCGCATACTTCAGAAATGAATTACAAGGGTATGTCCCAAGACGTGAAGGATTATTGTGATTTACATAATTTGAAAAACATAATCTTATTAGGTCATTCCATGGGTGGTAAAGTGGCGATGCAAATAGCTGCGGATTTTCCTGAGCTATTGCAGAAACTAATAATAGTAGATATTGCACCTAAGTATTATGCGCCGCACCACCAACAGATATTGGAAGGTTTACAGGCTTTAGATAAGCAGAATCTCACGTCTCGTGGAGCTGCTGAAGATTTTTTAATCAAATTTATACCAGACACTGGAACCAGACTTTTTCTTCTGAAGAATTTATATTGGAAAACAAAAGAAAAACTATCTCTAAGATTAAATCTAGACGTGCTTCAAGAAGCTTCAAATGATGTTGGATTGGCATTAGCAGATGACGTTGTTTTTAAAAAACCTACATTATTTATTAATGGAGGAAATTCCAATTACATCACAAAAGACGATAAGCCATTGATACTTTCACACTTCCCAAAAGCAATTATTCAAACAATTAAAGGAGCAGGACACTGGGTTCATGCTGAGAAAATGCCAGAGTTTTTTAAGATTGTAAAACAATTCATATAAACTTTAATACTATTATTATGTATGCATAATAAATTAGTGCAATTCCTTGCATAATTTATATTTTATGCTAATTTTGGTGCATCCATTAAAATTAAAATTAACTCAAATTTAATTATGAAAAAACTATTATTACTAACGGTTTTCGCGTTGGCTACAGCTGTAACCTATGCCGGGGGGTATCGTGTAAGTTTGCAGGGACAGCGAGCTTTGGCCATGGGACATACTGGAGTAGCGGTTGTGAATAGCGCAGAACTTGGATTTTTTAATCCTTCTGGATTAGTGTACTTAGAAAACAAACTGAATATTTCCGCAGGTGGATTTGGTGTGTTTTCAGATGTTGTGTATCAAAATGAACAGACTGGTGATTTTGCCAGAACAAATAGCCCTGTTGGAACTCCTTTATATTTGTACGCATCTTATAAAGTAACCGATTGGTTAACAATGGGATTAAGTGTATATACGCCTTATGGTAGTTCTGTAGAGTGGGAAGATGATTGGGCAGGTTCTCATTTAGTGAATAATATAGACCTAGCTGCTATTTACATTCAGCCATTAGTTTCTGTAAAACTTTCTCCTTACTTCAGTGTAGGTGGAGGTCCTATTTATGTTACGGGAAGCGTAAATTTCAACAGAAATTTGAATAGAACTTTATCTGATATTGATGGAAACAGAAGTAATGTAACTGTAGATGCTTCAGGTGTTTCAAGCTGGGGATGGTCTGCTAGCGCAATGTTCTCACCAACAGAAAAATTAAGAGTAGGTTTTAACTATAGATCTGAAATAATTTTAGAAGCTAAAGATGGAGAGGCAGATTTCGAAAATATACCAAACTCTCCATTAACTCCTTTTGCAGATACTCAATTTGATGCAGAACTTCCTTTACCCGCAGAGGTAACCGTTGGACTTTCTTACCAATTCTGTGATAAGTGGTTATTTGCTTTCGATTATAACCAAACTTTATGGAGTGTATACGAATCTTTAGATCTAGATTTTGCGAATCCAAGTATTCCAGATTCTAAGAACGCTAGAAACTATAAAGATTCTTCTATTTATAGATTTGGATTGCAATATGATGCAACAGATATGTTTACTTTAAGAGCAGGTTATTATTTTGATGAGTCTCCGGTTCAGGAAGGTTATTTTGCACCAGAAACTCCGCGTAACGATTCTAACAACTTTACTGCCGGACTTTCCATAGCTTTAAACAGTCGTTTTGCAATTGATGCTTCTTTCTTGTATTCAAGATTTAAAGAAATAGATGCTTCTTATGATTATTACTTCGAAAATGGACAAGCTGTTCCTTTTTCGGGAACCTATAAGTCAAGTGCATTTGCTCCAGGACTAGGAATAACTTATAAATTATAATAGGATAATTCAGATATTAAGATGAAAAATTATATAAAATATTTACCATTTCTGGCCTTAGGGATTATTTCTTGTGAGCCTGAATTAGATAACCCCGTAGATAAAGTTGGATTTTACTCTAATGGGGAAACAGACTTTTCTAACTATGTAGCTTTAGGGAATTCATTAACTGCTGGATATGCAGATGGAGCCTTGTATATTACTGGTCAAGAAAATTCGTATCCCAATATCATGGCTCAGCAATTTGCTAAGGTTCAGGAAACTCAATTGTTTACTCAGCCATTAGTATTGGATAATGCAGGAGGTTTACTTTTGGCAGGTACACAGATCACGGATAATAGAAGAGTATTGGCTGTTGGAGCAGATGGAAATCCATCTCCACAGATTTATACAGGGATGCAACCAACAACAGATATTACTAATGTATTAACTGGACCTTTTAATAATATGGGAGTTCCGGGAGCTAAGAGTTTTCACTTGATCACTCCTGGTTACGGAAATATTGCAGGTGTACCGGTAGGTACTGCAAATCCATACTTTGCTCGTTTTGCTAGTAGTTCTGGTACAACTATATTGGCAGATGCGGTTGCGCAAAATCCAACTTTCTTTTCTTTATTTATTGGAAATAATGATATTTTAAGTTACGCCACTTCAGGTGGAGTTGGAGTAGACCAAACTGGCAATTTGAATCCTGCAACTTACGGATCTAATGATATTACAGACCCTCAGGTTTTTGCTTCAGCATATTCTACTATTGTAAATGCAATGGTGGGAACAGGAGCAGATGGAGCTTTGGTTAATTTACCGGATGTTACTTCAATTCCATATTTCACTACTATTCCTAATAATGCTTTGGTTTTAGATGCAGCAACTGCAGCTAACCTAACTGGATTTTTCCGAGCAGTAGCGGGAATTTTTGCTCAGGGAGCAATTCGTCAAGGAATAGACCCGGCAATAGCTCAAGGTTTAGCAGCTCAATATGCTATTGCTTTTAATGCAGGTCCAAACAGATTCTTAATTGATGTTCCGGTTTCTCAAACCAACCCATTAGGATTTAGACAAATGACAGAAGAGGAATTATTAGTACTTACAATTAACCGTGGCGCATTAGCTCAAGGTTATGGATCTGTAGTACTTACTCCAGCAGTTATGCAGGTTTTGGGTATTCTTCAATCTGGAGGACAACCAACTGCAGAGCAGGCTCAATTAGTTTTAGGAGCTGTTAGCGGAATTGATGATAAGGATGTTTTAGATAAATCTGAATTATTGGCCATATCTACAGCGCAAGCTAGCTATAACGCCACTATTAAAGCATTAGCGCAAGCTAATGGATTGGCCTTTGTAGACGCTAAGTCGGTATTATCTCAGGTAGCCACTGGCGGAGTTTCTTTTGATGGAGGTACATTAACTTCAACATTTGTAACAGGTGGTGCATTTTCTTTAGATGGGGTTCACCCAACACCTCGTGGTTATGCTTTAGTTGCTAATACTATTATAGATGCTATTAATGCAACTTACAGCTCAACTGTTCCTAAAGTAAATATTGGAGCTTATAAGACGGTTACTTTAAGTAATGATGTTCAATAGATAGCTTATAAATATCCAAAGCAATCTTTCATGTACGGATATTAATTAAATCATAAAAACGAAAACGCCGGATTTAATCCGGCGTTTTTTTTGCATTTTTGTGTGATAATCAACCAAAAATCCATCTTAATTATGAAGTTTCTAATACGTATTTTATTAACGGCATTAGCTGTTGTTCTTATTGCCAAGTTTTTACCAGGAGTTAGCGTTGCGGGATATGTTACCGCAATAATAGTTGCAGTAGTTCTTGCGATTTTAAATCTTATAGTAAAGCCCATATTAGTGCTGTTAACTTTACCCGTTACCATAGTGACCCTTGGCCTATTTTTACTTGTGATTAATGCTGTGATCATCTTATTGGCAGATGCTTTTATATCTGGATTTGGTGTGGATGGATTCCTGATAGCTTTAATCTTTAGTTTGCTGCTATCTCTAGTACAAACTATCTTGTTTTCTATATTGGGATCAGATTAGAAGACTGCTGTAATACAGACTATTGAAACTTTGCGAACAAGCAAAAAATGTGTACTTTTGCACACCAATTTTTATAACACGTTACAATGAATATTACCAGAGAGAATATTGATGAATTGAATGCGATCGTAAAAGTAGCCATCGCAAAAGAAGACTATAGCCAGAAAGTAGACAAGATCTTAAATGATTATAAGAAAAATGCAAATATTCCTGGTTTTAGAAAAGGACATGTTCCTATGGGAATGGTTAAAAAACAATACGGCCAGGCCGTTCTTGTAGATGAAGTAAATAAGCTTTTACAAGATGCTTTAAATAAATACTTAACTGAAGAGAAATTAGATGTTCTTGGTAATCCGTTACCTAAAGAACAAGAAAATTTCGATTGGAATCAAGATGATTATACGTTCGAATTTGAACTTGGATTGTCGCCTAAATTTGAAGTGAATTTGGATACAAAAAAACCAATCACACATTATAATATTGTTGCCGGAGAAGAAATGATCAAAAATCAGATTACTCATATCCAAAAGCAATATGGGATACTTGTTTCTAAAAAAGTTGCTGAAGAAGGAGATATTGTAGTTGGAACCTTTAAGAATGAAGAGGAAGGAATTGATAGCGCAACTACGTTACCATTAGAAAAATTGAAAGGGAAGAAGAACCTTTCTAAATTTGTTGGAGCAAAGGTTGGAGATGTAATAGAACTTAATACAAAAGGTCTTTTTGAGGACGACCATCAATTGATGGATTTCTTAAAAGTAGAACATGATAAAGCTCATGGATTAGAAATAGCTGTTAGTTTTGAGATCACAGAGATCAATAAACAAGAGTTGGCAGAATTAAATCAGGAACTTTTCGATAAGCTTTTTGGTAATGATGATGTGAAATCTTTAGAAGATCTTAAAGCAAAAATCAAAGAAGATGCTGTAAAGCAATTCAAGCAACAAGGAGATCAGCAATTATTGAATGATGTAACCGAAGCTTTAATTGAAAATAACAAATTTGAACTTCCTAAAGAATTTCTTCAGAAATGGATTAGAACAGTAGGAGAGAAGCCATTAACCGAAGAAGAAGCTAAGGAAGAATTTGTAAAGAGTGAACAAGGGTTAAGATTTCAGTTAATTGAAGGAAAATTGATCCAGGAAAATAAACTTCAAGTTAAATTTGAAGACCTTAAATCATTTGCAACCGATAGAATTAAAGAGCAAATGGCTCAGTTCGGTCAGATAAACCCTTCAGAAAAGGAATTAGATGATATCGCAGCTCGCGTATTGTCTAATCAAGATGAAGTGAAGCGATTGTCTGAGCAATTGATGAATGAAAAACTTCTTGGTTTCTACAAGGAGAATATTAAATTAAAGGAAAAAGAAGTAACTTATGAAGACTTTGTTAAAGAGATTTACAAGTAGACTTTCTTAAATTTTATACATACCTTTAAGGCGTTAAACCAATGGTTATAACGCCTTATTTACTTAAAAGAGAATTTACATAGCTATGAATTACGGAAAAGAATTCGAAAAATACGCCATAAAAGATCACGGTATCAATAGTAATTACTACGATAAGATTATTTCTAGTATGAACCCAATGGGGATGACTCCTAATATAATTGAGGAACGCCAAATGAATGCAGTTTCAATGGACGTTTTTTCACGTTTAATGATGGACAGGATCATATTTTTAGGAACTGGGATTAACGATCAGATTGCCAATATTATTCAGGCACAATTGTTATTTTTGGAAAGTACAGATTCTTCCAAGGATATTCAGATCTACATTAACTCTCCAGGAGGAAGTGTATATGCCGGATTGGGAATCTATGATACCATGCAATTTATTAAGCCAGATGTGGCAACTATCTGTACAGGAATGGCGGCTTCTATGGGAGCAGTATTATTGTGTGCAGGAGAAAAAGGAAAAAGAAGCGGACTTCCGCATTCAAGAGTGATGATTCACCAACCTCTTGGTGGAGCGCAAGGGCAAGCTAGTGATATAGAGATCACTGCTCGTGAGATCATGAGCCTTAAAAAGGAATTATATGATATCATTGCAAAACACAGTGGGCAATCTTATGAAAAAATAGAAGAGGATAGTGATAGAGATTTCTGGATGAAAGCTGATAGAGCTAAAGAATACGGAATGATCGATGAGGTTTTAACACGCGATAAATAAAATAATTGAACTTGCAATTTTAGCTAAGTTTACTTAGCTAAAATTTGCTTGAGAATACTGAAATTGAAAGAAATGGCGAAAGATGATTTAGAATGTTCCTTTTGTGGAAGAAAAAAACCAGAGACTAATCTCCTTATTGCAGGTTTAGATGCACACATTTGTGATAAATGTATCGAGCAAGCTCATGGGATAGTTTTGGAAGAATCCAAACAAGGGAATGCAAAGGAATTATCATCAGATCTAATGTTGAGCAAACCAAAGGTGATAAAAGCATTTTTGGATGAATATATCATTGGGCAGGAAGCAACTAAAAAAGTAATGTCTGTGGCAGTTTATAATCACTACAAACGTCTACTGCAACCAAAAAGTGAAGATGATATAGAGATCCAAAAGAGTAATATTATCATGGTTGGGGAAACCGGAACAGGGAAGACCCTTATGGCAAAAACCATCTCCAAGATGCTAAACGTGCCTTTGGCAATTGTAGATGCTACAGTACTTACAGAGGCTGGATATGTTGGTGAAGATGTTGAAGGAATTCTAACAAAATTGCTTCAGGCAGCAGATTATAATGTTGAGAAAGCTCAACGCGGAATTGTTTTTATAGATGAGATAGATAAGATTGCACGAAAAAGCGATAATCCTTCTATCACCAGAGATGTTTCTGGGGAAGGAGTTCAGCAAGCTTTATTGAAGTTGTTGGAAGGCACCACAGTAAATGTTCCACCAAAAGGAGGAAGAAAGCATCCAGATCAAAAATTTATTGAAGTAGATACCGAAAATATTTTATTTATTGCCGGTGGAGCTTTTGACGGAATAGAAAGAAACATCAGCAAAAGATTGAATATGCAAGCGGTTGGTTTTAGCGCTTCTCAAAGTGAAGACAAAATTGAACGCACTAATCTTCTTAAATATATTATACCAAAAGATCTAAAGGATTATGGCTTAATTCCGGAAATTATTGGACGTTTGCCAGCCTTAACTTATATGGATCCTCTGGATAAAGATACCTTGAGAGCAATTCTTACAGAGCCTAAAAATGCCATTATCAAACAATACAAAAAGTTGTTTGAAATGGATGATATTTCATTTGAAATTACCGAAGGCGCCCTTAATTATATAGTAGGGAAAGCAGTAGAATATAAATTAGGAGCAAGAGGATTAAGATCTTTATGCGAAGCAATTTTAACCGATGCGATGTTCGAAATGCCTGAAAGCGATGAGCATGAATTGGTAGTTACTAGAGAATATGCTGAAGATAAATTGAATAAATCTACTATAAGCAAACTCAAAGCAGTTTCTTAAGTATTTATAATAATCATTAAAAGCCATTTGTAAATTTTATAGATGGCTTTTTTGTTACCTTATAATTTCAATTCAAAGCCATGAAAGAGCAAAGCAAAAAAGAATTAAACTGGAAATTGATCTTGGTGTTTGTACTTGTATTCATTTTGGTAAGCCAGCTTTTAACTAGTTGGGAGGAGATTAAAGAAGGGATTATTTCTGCTTTTTAGGTGATAAACAAAAAACCCGCTTCAAAATTGAAGCGGGTTTTTTTAATTTTGCCTGCAGGCGCTGCCTGCTACATCATTCCTGGCATTCCGCCACCCATTCCGCCAGACATACCCCCACCGGAGTTATCTTCTTTAATATCTATTAAAGCGCATTCTGTAGTTAAGATCATTCCAGCAACAGAAGCAGCATTTTCCAATGCAATTCTTGTTACTTTCTTAGGATCTATAATACCAGCCTTCAACATATCTACGTAGGTATCAGTCTTAGCATCATAACCAAAATCTTTTTTACCTTCTAATACTTTGTTTATTACCACAGATCCTTCACCACCTGCATTTTCTACAATAGTGCGTAAAGGAGATTCTATAGCTTTGTTCACGATCTTAATTCCTGTCATCTGATCTGGATTTTCACCTTTCAAGTTTTCAAGAACTTTTTTAGCTCTAACCAAAGCAACGCCACCACCGGCAACAATACCTTCTTCAATAGCAGCACGAGTTGCATTTAAAGCATCATCTACACGATCTTTCTTTTCTTTCATTTCAACTTCTGAAGCAGCACCAACATAAAGTACAGCAACCCCACCAGCTAATTTAGCTAGACGTTCTTGAAGTTTTTCTTTATCGTAATCTGAGGTTGTAGATTCTATTTGAGCTTTGATCTGTTGAACACGCTCTTTTATAGCTTTGTTATCTCCAGCTCCGTTTACTATAGTAGTATTGTCCTTATCGATAGCAACTTTTTCAGCAGTACCTAACATGTCTATAGTAGCATTTTCCAAAGAGAAACCTCTTTCTTCAGAAATTACAGTACCACCAGTAAGAATTGCGATATCTTCCAACATGGCTTTTCTACGGTCTCCAAATCCTGGAGCTTTCACTGCAGCGATCTTTAAAGATCCACGAAGTTTGTTCACTACCAAAGTAGCAAGTGCTTCTCCATCTACATCTTCAGCGATTATCAATAAAGGTTTTCCAGATTGAGCAACTGGTTCCAATACAGGAAGCAGGTCTTTCATAGAAGAGATCTTTTTGTCATATAATAAGATATATGGATCTTCAAGATCTGAAGTCATTTTCTCACTGTTAGTAACAAAATATGGAGAAAGGTATCCTCTGTCAAATTGCATTCCTTCTACAACATCTACATGAGTATCAGTTCCTTTTGCTTCTTCAACAGTAATAACACCATCTTTTCCAACTTTCTGGAAAGCTTGAGCGATCAATTCACCAATATGGTCATCATTGTTCGCAGAAATAGATGCTACTTGTTTTATTTTTTCAGAAGAGTTTCCTACTTCTTTAGCTTGTTTTGCAAGATCTTCAGTAATTGCTTCAACAGCCTTATCTATTCCTCTTTTAAGGTCCATTGGGTTTGCACCTGCAGCAACGTTTTTAAGTCCTTCTGCTACGATAGCCTGAGCTAATACAGTAGCGGTAGTAGTACCATCACCTGCAAGATCGTTGGTTTTAGAAGCAACTTCTTTAACCATCTGAGCACCCATATTTTCTAATGGATCTTCTAATTCTATCTCTTTAGCTACACTTACACCATCTTTGGTTACAGTTGGAGCACCAAATGATTTGCTAATAATTACATTTCTACCTTTTGGTCCTAGTGTAACTTTAACAGCATTTGCTAATGCATCTACCCCGCGCTTAATTCCGTCACGAGCTTGAAGATTGTATTTAATATCTTTTGCCATTTTGTAATGTTTTTAAAATTTTGCTTGGTTGATATGCAAGGCATACAGCAAAATTTATATTAGTTATATAATTATATTCAATTGAGAATTCAAAGTGTTGTGAAAACACATTGAATGTGTAAGGTTTTTACACAATTGCAAGAATATCATCTTCTCGCATGATAAGATAATCTTTTCCTTCCAATTTTAATTCTGTTCCAGAATATTTGCCATAAAGAACTTCATCACCAACCTTCACGGTCATGTCATGTTTTTTAGTTCCTTTTCCAACTGCTACTACTTTACCTTTTTGTGGTTTTTCTTTAGCAGTTTCTGGAATGTAGATCCCCGATGCTGTTTGAGTCTCGGCAGCAGCAGGCTCAATAAGTACTCTGTCTGAAAGAGGTTTAATTTTTAAAGCCATTTGTGTAATGTATTTTAGTTAATTAATTTTATTTGTACAGAGCCTAAATGACCAAAATTATGCCACGGCCTATATACTGACAATTTGAAACAAAAAATGCCAGCTTATGACAAGCTGACATTGTATAATATGAGATTAGGAAAGTTTATTCCTCCTCGTTCTCTTGCTGAGTTTGTGCTGGAGTTGGAGTAGCTTCCGGAACTGTATTTTCAATTGTTCCATCACCATCTATTACTCTAGATTCCGAAATTCCACTTCCGTCCATAACAGTAATGTTAGAAAGTAAGATTAAAACCAACATTAGCGTAGCTAAGGTCCAAGTGCTTTTGTCTAAAAAGTCTCCCGTTTTCTTTACTCCACCAATTTGTTGACCTCCGCCACCTCCAAATGAAGATGAAAGTCCGCCACCTTTAGGATTTTGTACCATAATTACTACGATAAGTAAAAATGCTACAATAATTATCAATGCTAAAAAAATAGTGAATGTGCTCATTCTCGTTCTGTATTATTTTCTTGTAATTTCTTAATTGCCCGAATTTGGTCTGCAAAGAAACCACTTTTTTCGGGATTTTTCAAAATTAAAATCTTGAAAGCTTGTATTGCTTTTTTATAATTTTTCTGCTCTAAATAAACTCTCGCCAATGTCTCTGTCATCAGCGCTTCCGCTGGCACCGATCTATCCATTGCAATGTTGGAATTAGAAATTGGCGTGCTGGGTTTTATCTTTGGGCTCTTAGAAATAAAATTATCTATCAATTTTTGGTTCCTCGCTTTTAAAGAGGGAGCTATTTTATTGTTAGGAATTATTCTTTCTATAGGTGTAGGTTTGGTTAAACTTAACCATTCTGAAAAAGAATGAGATTCCTGAGGTTTAAACTCCAGTGGTTTCCCAGTAATTAATTCTGAATCTTGCTCTAAATGTTGAATTTCAGAGATAGGTTCTGAAATTATTTGTTCGTTTAATTTTTCAAAAAGGAAAGGATCCATCACTTGATTCGATTCTGTTTGCTTCATCTTTATAGCCTCATTAATGGCTAAACTCTTTTTGCCAAAAACTTCTTCACGTTCAAATACAGTAATATTCCTTAAATTTTCTTCCTGATTCTTGATCTGTTGCGCAACCTTATCTTGAAAGAAGTTTGTAGAGGTGATATAGTCGAAAAGTACACTTCTATCTACGGTATGGGCGGCAGTTTTTTTTAGTTCTAAATTGTATCTAGGACTATCTAAAGTATGTAATCCTTTTAAATACGTTGCTCTAGCTGCCTGAAAAAAGGGATATTTATTAAGAATCTCATCCAAAGATGCAATTTCAGCATCCTTTAGGGTTGCAGAATTGTCGAATAAAGATGTTAACTCTTTCGCGTTCATTACCAATTTGTAAGGGTTGAGTTAAATATATCTTGAGTGATCCTAGAATAAATCTCTTCTAAGGCAGTATCCAAAGTAGGGCCAATAAGTTGGGCATTTGCAGGATAATCATAATAGAATGAGAATTGTCTTTCCAGATCTTTTTCAGGATCCAAGGTGTTATAATATCTCAGGTTTACAGCTATCGTTAGTCTGTTTTGAGCAGCGGTGTTTTGTGCAGTAGCTGTAATGGGTGAAATATAATAATCTACTATTTCTCCCTCATAGATAAGATCTCCACCAGAATTGGTAAGACTTAAATTGGTTTGTCCTTGAATTAGATCTTGTAGTTGAAGCGTAAATGCCCTATCTATTCCTGGCTCAACGATATCTGCATTATTCTGAAAATAATTAACTTGAAATGTTTTTGCAGCTCCGGTGTCTGCTCCAGTAAAGGAATAAATCCCACAAGATTGAGTAGTGAATAGTAGGATGCAACATAAAGCTAAACCAATCTTTTTCATTAAATATATACTATTAATATGCTTACTTTTTTACTTCAGAATTACTTGTTAAAGATCATATTGTTTTATCTTTCTATAAAGTGTGCGTTCGCTGATGCCTAACTCTTCTGCAGCACTTTTACGTTTGCCACTATGTCTTTCTAAAGATTTTTTTATGAGCTCTAATTCCTTGTCCTGTAAAGAAAGGGTTTCTTCCTCTTCAATTTCTTCAGCAAAGTAATATTTATCTTCTTTTTCTTGAGAAGAGTTCTGCGGAATTTGTAAAATATTTCGCTCTTCATTGTTTAAAATTTCATCATCTTCATCGTCTTCATCATTTTCACCATAGATCTTTTGGATAAGTCCTTCATGTTCATCCTTCACATTTTCCAGATTTCCACTTTCCATTAATTTCATGGTTAGCTTCTTAAGATCATTGAGATCGCTTTTCATGTCGAAAAGCACCTTATAAAGGATCTCTCTTTCATTGCTGAAATCGCTTTCTTTCTTCTTATCTGAAATTACCGCGGGCAAGTTGCTTCCAATGTTGGGAAGGTAGCTTTTTATTTTACTTGAAGTTATATTTCTTTCTTGCTCCAAGACCGAGATTTGTTCAGCAACATTCCGAAGCTGCCTAATATTTCCACCCCATTGGTATTTCTGAAGCAACTCTACAGCATCATCTTCTAGCCTAATAGTGGGCATCTTATATTTTATAGCAAAATCTGCAGCGAATTTTCTAAAAAGCAAATGAATATCGTCTTTTCTATCTCTTAATGGTGCAAGATTGATCTCTACAGTACTAAGTCTATAATAAAGATCTTCCCTAAACTTCTCTTTTTTAATAGCATCAAACATGTTTAAATTGGTAGCAGCAACTATCCGAACGTTGGTTTTCTGAACTTTCGAAGAACCCACTTTAATAAATTCACCATTTTCCAATACGCGCAAAAGTCTAACCTGCGTAGTCAATGGAAGTTCACCAACTTCATCTAAAAATATAGTTCCTCCATCGGCCACTTCAAAATAGCCATTTCTAGTTTGGGTAGCACCCGTAAAAGCACCTTTTTCATGACCAAATAATTCACTATCTATAGTTCCTTCTGGAATTGCTCCGCAATTCACTGCAATATATTTCCCGTGTTTCCTGTGAGATAAAGAATGAATTATCTTTGGAATACTTTCTTTTCCAACACCACTTTCTCCTGTTACCAAAACGGAGATATCTGTAGGTGCAACCTGGATCGCTTTTTCTACCGCACGATTCAATCTCGGATCGTTCCCTATAATTTCAAATCGTTGTTTTATTGCTTGAACTGATTCCATATATCTTTACCTATTGCGATTTGGCCTGCGCCGGTTTACAATGATTTAATGTAGCTATACTCAATTATGCTCGCTGTATCCAACTGGAACACCAATTAAGGTTCCGCTAGTACAATTTGTTATCTCAACATTCACAAATTCTCCAATCTTATAATCTTTCTTATCAAAAACGGCAACTGCATTATAAGTTGTTCTTCCGCTCCATTCCTTGTCAGATTTCTTAGATTCTCTTTCTATTAGTACCTCAACCGTTTTACCAATGTAAGCTTGAGTTCTTAATAAAGAGTGCGATCTCTGAAGTTTCACGATCTCGGCAAGTCTTCTTTGTTTTTCATCTTCAGCAACATCATCTTCATATTTTTTAGCACCTAAAGTTCCAGGTCTTTCAGAATAAGAGAACATGTAACCAAAATCATATTTCACATATTCCATAAGAGATAAAGTGTCTTGATGATCCTGTTCGGTCTCTCCGCAAAATCCTGCGATCATATCTTGAGATATGGCACAATCTGGGATCAGCTTTCTTATGTTATCTATAAGTGAGAAATATTCTTCTCGCGTGTGTAACCTGTTCATTCTTTCCAACACTGCATTACTACCACTTTGAACCGGTAAATGGATATGTTTACAAATATTTGAATATTTTGCCATCATTTCTATAACATCCATCGTCATATCCTGCGGATTGGAAGTGGAAAACCGAATTCTGAGTTTTGGATGTTTTTCAGCAACCATTTTCAGCAAATTCGCAAAATTGGTAGCGGTAGCTTTTTCTATTTCGGAAGCATTCTTAAAATCTTTTTTAAGTCCGCCGCCATACCACAAGTAGCTATCAACGTTTTGTCCAAGAAGGGTGATCTCCTTAAAACCTTTTTCGGCCAGATCATTTATTTCTCCCAAAATACTTTGTGGATCTCTACTACGCTCACGACCTCTTGTAAAAGGAACCACACAAAAAGTACACATATTATCACAACCTCTAGTAATTGAAACTAGCGCAGAAACTCCATTGCTTTGCAATCGAACGGGAGAAATATCTCCATAAGTTTCATCTTTAGAAAGAATAACATTTACAGCATTTCTACCTTCTTCTACTTCCCTAATTAAATTTGGAAGATCCTTATATGCATCCGGGCCTACAACAAGATCCACGATTTTTTCCTCTTCCAGAAATTTGCTCTTTAAACGTTCTGCCATGCAACCAAGCACTCCAACCTTCATCTTGGGATTAATTCTCTTAACTGCGTTGTATTTTTCAAGGCGTTTTCGAACAGTTTGTTCAGCTTTATCTCTAATAGAACAGGTATTTACCAAAACCAGATCTGCATCTTCAAGATTTTGAGTGGTATTAAAACCTTCATTTAAAAGAATGGATGCTACAATTTCGCTATCGCTAAAATTCATCTGGCAACCATAGCTCTCTATGAATAACTTTCTTTTATTTTCGGCTTTCGGCTCTATTATTAGCGCGTTTCCCTGTAATTTTTCGTCGATTATCTTCTCCATATCTCAAATTTACCTTTTGGGCAATTTAGCTTGCAAAGATAGCTTTAAGTGTGGTTATGACAAAGTGACAGAGGTAAAATTTAATTACTATTTATTGTATTACACAATGGATTTTTCCCGATTTTCACAACATATTTAAAAATTGCCCTACTTTTGCAACTAGAAAAAAAGATATATGGCAAAGAATTTAGTGATTGTAGAGTCTCCGGCCAAAGCAAAAACCATCGAAAAATTTTTAGGGAAAGATTATACAGTGATGTCCAGTTTTGGGCACATTGCAGATCTGCCTACTAAAGAATTGGGAGTAGATACGGAGGGAGATTTTAAACCTAAATATATAGTATCCAAGGATAAGAAGGATATAGTTAGCAAATTGAAGAAGCAGGCTAAAAATGCCGAAATGGTTTGGTTAGCAAGTGATGAGGATCGTGAGGGTGAGGCTATTGCATGGCATTTAGCAGAGGAGCTAAACTTGGATAAGAATAAGACTAAGAGAATTGTTTTTCACGAAATCACTAAAACGGCTATTCTAAAAGCTATTGAGAATCCACGTGGGATCAATTACGATCTTGTAAATGCCCAACAAGCAAGGAGAGTACTGGACCGTTTGGTGGGATATGAGCTTTCACCGGTGCTTTGGCGCAAGGTAAAAGGCGGACTTTCTGCTGGAAGGGTTCAATCTGTGTCGGTACGATTAATAGTAGAGAGAGAGCGTGAGATAAATGAATTTATTGCGGAAGCTTCTTATAGAATAGATGCAGAATTCACTACAGAAGAAGGAAAAACCTTTAAGGCGAAGCTTTCTAAAAATTTTGATACCAAGGAAGAGGCAGAGAAATTTTTATTAGAAAATCAGCAAGCTAATTTCAAGATAGCAGATCTTACTACTAAACCAGCTAAGAAATCGCCGGCTCCACCTTTTACAACTTCTACGCTTCAGCAAGAAGCATCCAGAAAATTATATTTTTCAGTAAGTAAGACCATGACCATGGCGCAACGTTTATACGAAGCCGGTCATATTACTTATATGAGAACAGATTCTGTGAACTTATCTGATGATGCTAGAAAAGGTGCAAAAGATGAAATATTGAAGGCTTATGGAGAGAAATTCTCTAAGACCAGACAGTTCAAAGGAAAATCTAAAGGTGCGCAAGAAGCTCACGAAGCAATTCGACCTACACTTTTTGAAAATCATACTGTAAATGCAGATAGAGATCAAGAACGTTTGTATGAGCTGATTTGGAAAAGAGCAATTGCTTCCCAAATGAGTGATGCCCAGTTGGAGCGCACAAATGTGAAGATAGAAGCAGATAAACATGATAAAAACTTCACAGCAAACGGTGAAGTTTTGAAATTTGAAGGTTTCTTGAAAGTGTATCTAGAAGGAAGTGATGATGAAGATGAAGAGCAAGAAGGTATGCTTCCGGCTTTAAGGGTAAATGAAAAGTTGGAGAACAATTATATAACCGCTACAGAAAGATTTACAAGGCCTCCTTATAGATATACTGAAGCCTCTTTGGTTAAGAAATTAGAAGAACTGGGAATTGGTAGACCTTCTACTTATGCACCAACAATTTCTACTATTCAGAACAGGAATTATGTGGAGAAAGGATCTGTAGATGGACAAGAACGCAAATATGTGCAACTTACACTCAAGAATGATAAGTTCAGCGAAAAGGAACTTATTGAAAATATTGGAAGCGATAAAGGTAAGTTAGTGCCTACCGCTGTTGGTCAGGTTGTAAATGATTTTTTGGTGATGCATTTCGCCAATATTTTAGATTACAATTTCACAGCGAAAGTAGAGCAGAGTTTCGATGATATTGCTGAAGGTAATGAGGAATGGACAGAAATGCTTCGCAGTTTTTATTCTGAATTTCATCCGCGGGTTTTAGATGTTGCAGCAAACGCAGATAGGGAAGTAGGGGAGCGTATTTTGGGAGAAGACCCTGAAACAGGCAAGCCTGTTAGCGTTCGTTTAGGAAAATTTGGACCGATGGTTCAGATTGGATCTGTAGAAGATGATGAGAAACCAAGATTTGCGGGATTAACTCCAGATCAATCATTAGATTCTATTACCTATGAAGAAGCAATGGATCTTTTTAAGCTTCCGAAGGAAATAGGAGAATGGGAAGGCGAGCCTGTAGAAGTTAATAATGGAAGATTTGGACCCTATGTTAAATATGGCAAAAAATTCGTTTCATTAGATAAAGGGGAAGACCCAATGGGTGTAGATATGGACCGAGCTTTAGAGCTTATTAAAGCAAAAGAAGAAGCAGATGCGCCCATCTATGTATATAATGACTTACCTGTACAAAAAGGTGTTGGGAGATTTGGTCCATTTTTAAAGTGGAACAATATCTTTATTAATGTAAATAAGAAATACGATTTCGATAATCTTACCGATGCTAACATCGAAGAGCTTATTGAAGATAAGATCCAAAAGGAAAAGGATAAGATCCTTCATAACTGGGAAGCTGAAGGAATTCGTGTAGAAAAAGCAAGATGGGGTCGTTCTAATATTCTTAAAGGCAAGACCAAGATAGAATTGCCAAAAACTGTAGATGCTACAAAATTGACACTAGTTGATGTTCAGGAGATTCTAGAAAAGAATACGAAGAAAAAGAAGCCAGCAAAGAAAAAGGCTCCCCCTAAAAAAGCAGCGGTAAAAAAGAAACCAGCTCCAAAAAAGAAATAATTGATGGATTTTGAATTTTTGAGTCCTGTAGATCAGGAATTATTAGAGGAAATAGTTTCTCCAGACGCTCATAATCTGGGTAGCCAAATTCAAATTCATTCCAAAAGATCTGGAATGCCGGATCTTGAAGAGGTACTAGTAGCTATTTTTTCGGTTCAGGAAAATAGATTGGCAGAAGATTATGAAGATGAGTTTCTTAATTTTAACGGAATTAGAAAAGCATTTTATGGATTATTCCCGGGAAATTGGGATGTTTCTATTGCCGATCTGGGAACCATCCAAAAAGGAGAAACGGTAGAAGACACTTATTTCGCTTTGCAGACTTTAATAACGCAATTATTAAAGAAAAAGATAATTCCTGTGATCTTGGGTGGAAGTCAAGATTTGATCTATGCTCAATACCGTGCTTACGATTTTGTGGAGCAAATGGTAAATCTGGTAAATATAGATTCCAGATTTGATCTTGGAGATGCAGAAAAGCCAATTAGCAATAAGTCTTACATAGGTAAGATAGTAGTTAATAAGCCTTATAATTTATTCAATTATTCGAATGTTGGCTATCAAACTTATTTCAACTCTCAAGATGAGATAGGATTAATGGAACGTTTGTTCTTTGATGCTTTTCGTTTGGGAGAGGTTTCAAATAATATAAAGATCATAGAGCCAGTAATGCGCGATGCTAATTTGGTGGGTATAGATCTAAATGCTGTTCATACTTCGGCAATTAACACTTCTTCTAACAATTCTCCTAACGGATTTGATGGAAAGGAGATTTGTACACTAGCCCGTTATGCGGGGATTAGCGATAAAGTTTCTTCTTTTGGAATCTACGAATATACTTCCGGTTATTCCAAAACTGGAAATATGCTAATTGCGCAAATGATCTGGTATTTTTTGGAAGGAGTTAATTATAGGTCTAACGAAAATACTATTTCGGCTAAAAAAGAGTTTACTAAATATCAAGTGCCAATAGATGATGAGGTTTTGGTATTTTTTAAGAGCCCTAGAACTGGAAGATGGTGGATAGAAATACCTTTTATTTCAAATTCAAATACTAAATTAAAACGGCATACGTTATTACCATGCAGCCACGAAGATTATCTTGAGGCCTGCAACCAAGTTATTCCGGAGAGGTGGTATAAAACCAAGAGGAAAAACGAATTATAAAAAATTGTAGACATATTCATCATTTACTGTATTTTTGCTAAAACTATTGTTTTTTAAAATATATTTGGATAGGTTTACTACCTCAACTAAATATGTCATAACCTGAAAGATATTATGAAGAAATTATTTTCGCTGTTTGCTGTTCTTGCATTATTTGCTAGCTGTA
>JBBSVD010000041.1:0-18291 GCA_038233835.1 Flavobacteriales bacterium
TCTCCGTCTTTTACTGCATCTAATTTCACATAGGAATCTCTTTCTAAAGATCTATATTTAATTCCATTGGTTAGAAAATTCAATATAATGCTATCCATATAGGCAGGTAAACCAAGTATCTTGAATTCTGGTTTTACATTATTTATGATGGTAACGTGAGCTTCATTTGCAATTCCTGCAACATTTCTAATTGCTTGCTCTGTGGTTTTGAACAAGTTTAACGGAATTAAACTATCATCTATATTGGTATTGATAAGTACCACTTCATTTAAATGCGCAATTGTTTCTTTTAAATTTTCCGAAGCCATTTTTAGCATATTCATGATTTCATTTTCATTCGCTTCAGGGTGATCTTGTAAAAAGAGATCCAATAGCATTGCAAAATTTCCTGAATGCGATCTCAAGTTGTGAGAAACTATATGTGCAAAATTCTTTAATCTATCATTTTGGTCACTTGTTACAGTTAACAAAGATTTCATTTCTTTTTCAACCTTCTTAATTTCGGTAATTTCGGCTGCAACTCCTAAATAACCAATTATTTTATCCTCACCCTTTATCGGTGTCACAGTAAGTTGTACAGGGAATTCCACTCCATCCTTGCGCACATAGGTCCATTCTCTAGTATCGTGATTATCATTATCAGCTAAAGTTCTAAAAACATTAAAACCTTCAATCTTCTGATTCAATTCTGCGGAAAGTTCCTCTCCTCTTTTTATAATTTCTTTCTCCAAATGGATTTTGACTGGGGTTTCCTTACCTATCATTTCTTCACTAGAATAACCCAATAAATTTTCAGAACCTCTGTTGAAACTAGTTATCAAACCATCGTTATCGGTTCCTATAATGCTTACATGTGTGCTGGAATCCATTATAGTTTCCATTTTTGCCATTGCCTCATGTAATTTTTGGGTTGCTATTTTTCTTAGTGTGATATCTGTGATTTGGCCTATAAAATATAAAGGCTTTCCATCATCATTCTTTACAACAGAAACAGATAGTATTACATAAACAATAGATCCATTTTTATGAATGAATCTTTGTTCATTATTTAGATGAGTTTTTTTTCCTGCTATAAATTCCTTTAATAATGCTACATTCTTAGCTATATCATCTTTATGAGTTATATCAAAAACAGTTAAATTGAGTAATTCTTCTCTTGTATATCCAACAATTTTGCTTAATTGGTCATTCACTTCTAGCCACTGTGTATACTCATTGAGTATAGCCATACCAATTGCTGCATTTTCAAAATTTCCTCGAAAAGAGGCTTCACTTATTTTTAGTTTTTGCTCAGTTATTTTGATATTGGTAATATCCTGCATAGCTACAACCGCTCCAAAAACATTACCATCTTCTCCCACGAGTTGAGATCCTGTAGCAACAACGTTACGTTTTGCTCCTTTATTAGGAGAAATTATAAATTCCTTAGTGCTTACATCTCCAGTATATAATGCTTGAATTAATGGGACATCTTCCATTTCTAAGGGAGTCTCTCCATCCAGATGAAATAATCCATAATGATTGGAAAATTCTGAAGGAGGTATAGTTTCAATTGGAAGTCCATGCCATTCTTTAGTTGCCTTGTTAAATAATGTGAGATTTCCTTCTCTGTCACAAGAAACAATACCAACATCTATGCTGTTTAAAATTGTTTCTAATAAGGTTTGCCTTTCATTATTTAAGCGTTCAATTTCTTTGGTTTTATGAATATCTTGACAAAGTCCATATAATCTTTTACATTCTCCATTTTTAAAATCTGTGATACCAATTGCTCTAATCCATTTTCTTTTTCCTGTCTGAGTAATAATCTCTACTTCAACATCATAATTTTGGCCTTTGTCAACGGCATTTTCTAAACATCTTTCAATGGTCTCTCGTGATTTACCTGAAGCGAAAAAATTAATAGCCTCGTCGATTTTTGGAGAATAAGTTTCAGAAACCTCATAAATTTCTTTTGTAACTCTACTCCAATAAGCTTTATTTTTTTGAAGGTCTACTTCCCAAGTTCCTATTCTAGCGGCTGCATTAGATCTATTTAACAAATCCTGGTACTTCTCTAATAATAATTCGTGCTTTTTACTATCGGTTACTTCTTGATGGCTACCTACCATCCATTCTGGTTTTCCATCTGAAGTCCAGCTTACCACTTTTCCACTATCCTTTATCCAGATCCATTCTCCAAACTTGTGTTTAAACCTCGATTCAGCTTGATATAAATCCCTTTTACCTTGAAGATAATCTTCCATTATAGAAGTAGAGATTTTCACATCGTCTGGATGTACCAGATTTTCGTAAGTGCTTGTGGTTATCGGTTCTAATTCAGACAAATTATAACCCAAAATATTTGCCCACTTTTCATTGAAAATGACCTCTTCAGTTTGCAAATTCCACTCCCAGGTACCAATATTTGTGCCCTCAATAATCTGCTCGAAGCGCTCTAAATTCTTATTAGTAGCGCTAAGATCCTTGTTCCCTTTGAAGTATTGATTATGTGCAACTAGAATTACCTTATCTCCTTCTTCTAAATTATTTAACGCTATTGCTTTGCAGTTAAAATTTATTTCTATTCCCGAATGCTGAGGGTATAAAATTTTGAGTACAACAGGAGATGAGATATTTTTAAAATCTTTGTTTATTGCGGTAGTTACTTTTTCTAACTCCTTTTTAGAAAGCAAATTTTGTATTGCCTTGTTTTGCTCTATTTCTAAGTCCTTTCCCAGAACACTTAATAATTTAGGATTAAAATAGATGTCTTCTGGCTTTTGGGGATCTATTAAACAAAATCCATTTAAAGCAAAATTTTGTATAAAATCAAAAACTTCACGATTGTTTTGAATAGTGGAGTAAAGCAGATTTTTTATAACAGTCATTATTATTAGTGGTTGGGGGACTTAATTTATAAGTGTAATACGGCTTGAACTAACAAGTGAAAGCTAAAAATAGGTATTTAATTTGGGTTATAAAATGCGGTCTAGAAAATCATAATTAGATCTATGTGATAAGTCTAGAGGAATATTAGAATTAAATATATTCCGGAAAATTTTCCTGTAAAATAGTTTTAACTCCTTCAGCATATAATGGCTTGTTTAAAAAACCAGATATTTGCGAAATTTTATCAGCCTTATCTTTTTCGTCTGGATTAAGTGAGGTTGTTAGCATTACTATAACAGCCTTACTTTTTTGGTGAGTTTCCAATTTAACATATTCTTCAAGAAACTCCCAACCATTCATTCCTGGCATATTAATGTCTAGAAAAATTAGATCCGGTGGAGGGTTATTTTCGATATCAGATGATTTTAAATAGTCCAATGCCTCAAATCCTCCCTGTACCGCTTTGATATATTCGGAACAGCACATTTTTCTGATAACTCGTTCATTAATAAAATTGGTAGGTAGATCATCATCTATCAACAATATACAATTCAATTTTTTCTTCATAGAATATAAAATAATAGGGGGTGAAGTACCTTTTATTTGGGGATTTGAAGGTATAAAATTATTTGTATACTAAATTGACCGATTATAAAATTAGTTATATTTCTATGAATCTTAATTATATTTAATTCCTGCATATCCCACCCAATGTCTTTGAGTGGATGGAGCAGTTGTTCCCATTCCTAGATCTTTTACCTCAATATGCTTATTATGTAAACTGGATCTGTAATCTACTTTCTCTCCAATCAAAGGAGAGTTATTTACCAAGAGATTAAGTTTATTCGCCATGAGTAATCCAAAAGGAATGGAATATCTCCCACACCACGTCCAATTGTACTGAATGTAGTCTCTTGGGTCCACAGTTTCCTTATTAAAATCTTGAATCTTTTTTGTCGATAATTCTTGAGTGAGATAGTTTGTAATTAAGTGCTGATCCTTGTTATAAGCTTTTGCTGTTCCTATGCTATCGGTGCCAAAGGGAGCTAAATTGGAGCTTCCCCAATCTTCATCGCCATAATGGATAGCATCACTAGAAATCACCACAGCAAGATTTTTTCCATAAACAAGATTATTTTCATTCATTAATTCATACAGCGCTTCAGCAATTTGATCTGAATATAGATCCATCGAATCAAAGGAATTATAAGGAATTAGAATAGGCAGAATTTCTAAATTCGGATTTGAATTCTGCAAAAAAGGCACAATGGCTTCTAAAGAATGTTCCAGTTGGATCATTTCATCATGAACTATATAACTTTCTTTTGGAATTCGTTTTATCAGTTCATCTCTTAAAGGAGATACCTTAACAGTGCCATTGGCGCTTTTCCATTCGTCATAAGAACCAAAGATTAGTTTGTCTCTCAAGGCAAAATTTCTTGCTCTATGCGCAACTCCTATCAATACAATAGTTTTTGCTTTTATAACAGCAAGTGTTTTTTTATATAAGCCCGCAGCATAAGTATAATCGTCATGTGGGCATATCACTGCTTTGCTAATTTCTTCTGAAACTAATTTATCTTCAGGATCCATTCTGTCAAGAATACTATCTAATTGCCATTTATATTGTGGGAAGCCAATAGTATCTTCCAAATGCCTGATTTTTAATTCAGATTTAAGGGAAGCATCTTTAGAATCTTGGGCAAGCCCACTAAAAGTACTAATAAGCAAAACGAAAATGACTAAGTTATTTTCTAAAGCTGATCTCATTTATGTTAGGTTTTCAAGTTCAAGTTCGTAATCATATTGCAGATCTTCATGCAATAAGCTTATTGCCTTTTTGGCCATATTTAACTGCCTACTATAAAGATTGAGAAGAGTTGTGTTTCGCTTTATTGAAGGTTTGAAACGAATTAGCCTGCTACAAAAATAAAGCAATAGTTCTACTTCTGTCTCTTTCTTTTTTGAATATCTGATATATTTTTTAATGCTTTTAAGGATCTTTCTCACGCTCTTTTTTATTATATAAAAGTTCTTGGTATTGATCTCTTCAAATTGGATGTCCATATCTACTTTGATCTGTTTAACATATTCTTCTTCGTCTACAGAATCGAATAGCAAATAAGTGAGCAGTTCTTTATTTTCCTTTTTAAATTTGGAAAGCTGCAAACAATACTCCAATAATTCTTCCTTGGATCTATGTTTTAACTCATCTTTTAGCTCTTTTACACTAGCTACCTTCATACAAACTTTTTTAAATAGATAACAAAATACTTCTTTTATAATTGTTTTCAGGAAACATATAAATGTAGAGATTCTTAAGTATTGGCAATTTTATTACGGAGTAAAAAAAACAATCCAAACATCGGGCCTGGGGCTAATATTAAATATAAGAATTTAAGATCTATGTAATTACTAACTATCGATACAGATTGTATACTTAAAATGCTAATTGCAAATCCTATACTATTTACCAAGGTTAAAGCGGTGGCCCGATTTTCTGCAGGTGCATTTTGCGCTACTAAAGTTGAAAATAGGGGAGAGTCTGCCACCACCATCATGCCCCAGAAAAATAAGAATGCAATAAAGCCAACAGGGGATTCTGTAAAAAAGAAAAATGGCGATAATAAACAACAACATCCAGATAATAATAGAGCTGTTTGTGCAACCTTTTTTTCTCCATATGCTGTGGAGAGATAACCACCAATAACACAGGAAATTCCACCTATTGCAATAATGAAAAACGAAAGCAATGAGATATTAATTTCGGCTAAAGGATGAATACTTAAATAAGTAGCTAAGATAACTGGAACAAATGCCCAAAAGGCATAGAGTTCCCACATGTGTCCAAAATATCCGAAAGATGCAGTTCTTAATTTTATATTTTTAAAAATTAGGCCCGCTGTATTTAATTTTGGCAATAAATTTCGCCTTCTGTAGGGCCCATTTGGGACTAACATTAGAATTATAACACCACCAAAACTAGCAATACCAGAAGTGGCGAGAATAACATTTTTCCAAGATACTTTAAACAGATCGCTATTTAATAAATGTGGAAAAGCGGTTCCAACTACTAAAGCACCAACTAGAAAACCTAAAGCCTTACCAAGTCCTTTATCACTGTAGTCTGCTGCTATCTTCATACCAACCGGATAAATTCCAGCCAAAAAGAACCCAGTGATGAATCTAATTAAAAGAAGACTAATAAGATTATTACTTTCTATAATGGTACATAAATTGGCGCAAGCGGCTATAATAGCGCTAAAAAAAAACACCTGCGATGGGGAAAATCGATCTGCAATAGATAATAGGGCAAATAGTAGAGTTCCAATTATAAATCCAAATTGAACTGCGGAAGTTAAGTGGCCTAAAGCATTTTCATTCAATCCAAAATTACTTATAAGATCTGATAACACAGCGTTGGATGCAAACCAAACAGAAGTACAGCAAAACTGAGCAAAAACAATAATGAAAATTATTAACCGGGTATTTTTCATTAATAGAAAAGGCTAGGGGAGATTTTCAATTTATTTTTATTTAGGAAGATACACAATTTCAAAAATACAATAACAAGAGGGTTTTTGGTTTGAACATGTTAAATATTTCCAATTTTATTATAAATACCTGTTAATTAACGAATTATTAAAAACCAACAATGTTATTACTGCGTAAATTAACTGTATCCCCCAGACATATTAGATTTTTAGAACTCTCCCCATTTAAATATCTTAATTTTTTATTGTTCACAAATATAGTATTGCTTTAACCCAAATTGCCTGAATAAAGATTACCTACTTATCGTGGTTTAACATTATTAATTAAAATTATTAGTTATGAAAAAACCAATGATCAATGTCGAGTCATTCCATGACGGACGCGAAGGAAAAATGAATTCTAGAAGACAATTTCTCAAAATTGGAGGCCTGGCGGTAGTAGGCTCGAGTTTGTTCCTCTATTCTTGTGAGGAAGAGGGAATCACCGATGAAGAAATTAATGCGCTAGACGCAAAAGGTGTAAACAACAAAAGAGTTTTTAATCTAGGAAAAGGAGATTTAGCAATCTTAAATTATGCCTATATTTTAGAGCAACTTGAAGCTGCGTTTTATACAGAAGTAGTTAATGGATCCTATTATAAAGGCATAACGGATGCCAAAGAAAAACAAATTCTTACAGATCTCTGGTATCATGAAGTAATTCATAGAGATTTCTTAAAAACAGCTTTAAATTCTATTGCATCTCCTGGGAGAGTAGCACCCGATTTGGAATTTAATTTTAGTAGTGTAAAATTTGGTGATCGGGATAATGTTTTATTGGTATCTCAAATCTTAGAGGATACTGGAGTATCAGCTTACAATGGAGCCGGAAATTTACTTGAAAGTGCCGAGTATTTACTAATTGCAGGGAAAATTGTTTCTGTAGAAGCAAGACATGCTGCTGCAATTAGAGATCTTATTAGACCTGGAACAACCTATTTTGCGGGTGATGATGTCTTAGTGGATCTACTTGGAACTGGTATAGCTTACGATAAGGCCACTTCTCCACGTGACGTTTTAGCTGCAGTTGCGGCGACAGGTTTTCTTGAAACAAAACTTATCACTAATAACATACCAACTAATTAATTACTAACTAATCTTAAAAACTAAAAATTATGAACATTATAAAATTCTTAGACGATATTTCTAATAAAGAACTTTTAGAAACAAAGGGAACAAGACGAGATTCCTTTAATCAGATGAAAAGCGTAAGCAAGAACTTTGCTTTAGCCTCCATTCCATTTGCATTGGCTGCAACGAGTAAGAAAACATCTGCTGCAACTATGTCAATGTCATCTGCGATGTTCCAAGCATCTCCTATACAAGTTTTAAATTTTGCTCTTACCTTAGAATATTTAGAGCGAGATTTTTACGAAATGGGATTGGATACAGCAGGACTTATTGATGCGCAGGATCGCGACGTTTTCGGACTAATTTTGAGACACGAAAATTCTCATGTAGATTTACTAAAAAAAGCCCTCGGATCTGCGGCTATTGCTAAACCAACTTTTGATTTTACTGGAAAAGGTCTTAATTTAGACACTTTCAGTAATTATGAAACTTTTCTTGCACTTTCACAAGGTTTCGAGGATACTGGAGTAAGAGCTTATAAAGGCCAAGCCGGCGCATTGATAGATAACGATGACTTATTGGAGTATGCATTGCAGATCCATTCTGTAGAAGGTAGACATGCCTCACAGATACGTAGAATGCGTGGTGAAAAAGGTTGGATTACCTTTGAAGAAAATACCCTTCCAGCTGCCTTTAGCGCGATTTATGAAGGGGAAGACAATACTGTTCAACTAGGAATAAATCTTTCTGGGAAGTTTCCAGGTTTTGGAGGAGACGCTGCTGTTACAGAGGCATTTGATGAACCCTTAACAATGGCTGAAGTAAATGCTATTGCCTGTAACTTTATAGTAGGTATGGATTGTCCATCATAATAACTTATTTTAATAGGTGTTGATTACCTTAAATTAGATAAATCATGCTTCTAGAAGTCATTCTATTAGCATGATTTTATTTTTAGTCAAAATCTGTGAAATATTAAAACCTTTTAAATACCAATCAAAATCCTATTAGTCTAAATCAAAAAAAATCTTACTTTTGTTTTCACAACTCCAGCAGAATCTATTATGAGTCAAAAAGTGTTGCTTAATTCCAAAGAGATCAACATTATTCTTCGTCGTTTGGCTTGCCAGTTGGTAGAAAATCATCCTAATTTTAAAAATACCGTGATTATTGGTATTCAGCCAAGAGGTGTATTCTTAGCAAATAGGATCATTCAATTGCTGGAAGAAGAATATGGTATAAAAAACGTTGAATATGGTCAGCTTGATATCACCTTCTATAGAGACGATTTCAGAAGAAGTGATAAACCACTTGAAGCAAATAAAACCAAAATAGATTTTATAGTAGAGGATAAGCAGGTGATCTTGGTGGATGATGTACTATATACAGGAAGAAGTATTCGTGCCGCCCTTACCGCAATTCAGTCCTTTGGAAGACCTAATGGAATTGAATTACTTACGTTGATCGATAGAAGATTTAGTAGACATTTACCAATCCAGCCAGATTACAATGGGAGGCAAGTAGATGCAATAAATGATGAACAGGTTAAGGTACATTGGAAAGAAGTGCAAGGAGAAGATGCAGTATATCTGCTTCCAACTTCAGAAACTAAACAACAAAAAACAGATTCTAAATGAGCGAATTAAGTGTAAATCACTTATTGGGAATTAAATATCTTAAAAAAGAAGATATAGACCTGATCTTTAAAACTGCAGATCATTTTAAAGAGGTTATAAATAGGCCAATAAAGAAAGTTCCTTCCCTTCGTGATATTACCATTGCCAATCTATTTTTTGAAAACAGTACCAGAACAAGACTTTCCTTTGAACTTGCTGAAAAACGATTAAGCGCAGATGTTATTAATTTCTCTGCCGCATCCTCTTCAGTTAAAAAAGGGGAAACCTTAATAGACACCGTAAATAATATTCTTGCCATGAAAGTGGATATGGTGGTGATGAGACACCCAAATCCAGGAGCAGGTATTTTTCTTTCTAAACATGTTGATGCCAGCATAATTAATGCGGGAGATGGAACTCATGAACATCCAACACAGGCGCTATTAGATAGTTATTCCATTCGAGAGAAATTAGGAGAGGTTACAGGTAAGAAAATATTGATAGTTGGAGATATTATGCACAGCAGAGTGGCTTTGTCTAATATCTTCGCCTTAAAAATGCAGGGCGCCGAAGTTAAAGTGTGCGGACCCAAAACCTTGATCCCAAAACATATTGAATCTTTAGGAGTAAGCGTAGAAACAAATTTACGCAAAGCCTTGGAATGGTGTGACGTTGCCAATATGCTTCGCGTGCAGAATGAGCGTATGGAAATTAGTTATTTTCCAACAACAAGAGAATATACACAGCAATTCGGACTTAACAAAGAGATATTAGATTCATTAAATAAAGAGATAGTTGTAATGCATCCAGGCCCAATTAATAGGGGAGTGGAGATAACTAGTGATGTAGCCGATTCTAAACAAGCTATCATTTTAGAACAGGTTCAAAATGGAGTAGCGGTGAGAATGGCGGTAATTTATCTTTTAGCTTCAAAAATAAATCGATAATTTTATAGCAGAATAAATTTATATCATGAAAATTACGAGGAAAGAGGAGTATTTAATAATTGAAAATACCAACACGAATCTGGTAGATTTTGCAGAATATATCACAGAGAATTATTCTGAATATAGAAATGATAATGTTATAGTAGATCTACTTGACAACACGCAATTTGAATTGAAAGATGCCTTGCTTTTCTTGGAGATATCAAATATTCATAGGGCAGATAAAAAATCTTTTGTTATTGCCAATGCTGTTATTTCTATTGATTTAATTCCAGACGAATTAATAGTAGTTCCAACACTTGGTGAAGCCGAGGATATTATTAAAATGGAAGAGTTGGAAAGAGAATTAGGATTTTAATCCCTCATTGAGGATTTAATTCCCTCTCCCGATAGCAATCGGGATGCCTCAAATTTTCAATAGTATTTTCCAATTCATACCTCGTAGGCCTGCCCCGAGGTTCTTGATTAAACTAAAAATTGATGGTACTCATTTGTTTTATAGGGAGACCATAAAAACAAACGTATGAAATTAACAATATTAGGTTGTTATGCAGCTACCCCAAGAACTTTTACCAATCCAACTTCACAGGTTTTACAAATAAACGGACATCTATTTCTTATAGATTGCGGAGAAGGCACTCAGGTAGAGCTAAGAAGGAATAAAATAAAATTTTCCCGGATCAAGCATATTTTTATATCTCATCTTCACGGGGATCACTGTTTTGGTCTGGTAGGTTTAATCTCTACATTCCGACTTTTAAATAGAGAATCTGAACTTCATGTTTATGGACCCAAAGGAATCAAAGAAATTATTACACTTCAACTAAAGCTTTCAAAATCCTGGACTAACTATCCATTGTATTTTCATGAACTTGAAGGCAATGAGTCTGAAGTGTTGTTTGAAGACGATAAGATTACAATAGAGACCATTCCTCTAAATCACCGGATTTATACCAATGGATTCCTTTTTAAGGAAAAGATTGGTCCCAGAAAATTACTTATCCACGAAGCCTTAAATCACAATATTGATGTTTCCTTATATCACAGTGTGAAAATGGGTAAGGATGTGATCTCTAATGAAGGGAAGAAGATTGCGAACCATTTGGTTACAGAGGATCCAGATCCTCCAAAGAGTTATGCCTTTTGCAGTGATACAGCCTATTATCCTGAAATTGTTACGCAAATTAAAAACACCACAGTTTTATATCATGAATCTACCTTTATGGAAGCTAATGAAGAACTTGCGGCGCCAACCAAACATTCCACCGCAAAACAAGCCGCAATGATAGCCAAAGAAGCCAATGTAGGAAAACTGATCTTAGGACATTTCTCTACTCGGTATTCTGGAATCCAAGGTTTTAAAGAAGAGGCAATTAGCATTTTTCCGGAAGTTGAATTAGCCGATGATGGTAAAATATTTACTTTTTAACGAGCTTTATCACAAATTCTTACAATTAAATTTTATAAATATTTATGATAATGTAGGTTTCGACGCACAAATAGTGTTAAAAATCAAATAAAATCGATAAATGACATTTTGCTTTGTGCATTTAGTCGGATTAATTTGTATTTTGGCTATACCAAATCGTTAAACCTACTTACTATGTTAAACTATACAAAGCAATTTTGTGTTGTTTTGGTGTGCATTCTTACATTTGCATCCTGTTCTAAAGACAACTCAATTCCTGAAGAAAATGCTCAGCTCAAATCTGTAGAATTAGTAAACACTTTTGCATACACGGCTATCGAAACGGAAATTCTTGATGGCGTTAATAAGTATAGACAAAGTATTGGTTTAAATGCATTAGCTAAGGTTGATGAAGTTACTCTTCAAGCAGATCACCATACTGTGTATATGTCTACTAACGAAGTTGTAAATCATGACAATTTTAATGTAAGATATAGCAACTTGGTAACCGGAGTTGGAGCTAAATCTGTTGCAGAGAATGTAGCATTTGGTTATAATAGTGCAGATGCAGTAGTAAAAGCTTGGATTGCAAGTGAAGGTCACCGCGAGAATATAGAAGGAGAATTCACTCATTTTGGTATTGCTGTGGATAAAGATAAGAATGGTAAAAACTATTTCACCAATATATTCATTAGAAGATAAATTTTAAAAGCACCCCAGCGATAAGGTTTTAAGATTGCCGTTATAATCCCCAATTTATACAAAAAGAATCCTTCTCATTTTAATGAGGGAGATTCTTTTTTTCTATATGCGCAACATGTATATAATACAGAAATATGCTATTCTAAGATATAAAAACCCTGTACTATTCAGCTATATATAAGCCTTGGGTTATAAAACATGAATAATCATATGAATTCTAAATCCTTTTCTGGATTTAAATCCATCTTCAATTATTAAATTGATAATGGCTCAAAATTATATTTCTCCGTATTAAGCAGCGGTCCAAGAGCTTTAAATTGGAAGTTTAAACCTAAGGTCTTTAGTTATAATTTGGATAAAATATATAGATAAAAAAAAGCCCTAATTTTTTCTAACTAGGGCTTTTTAATCTAGAAAATATATTATTTCATTTTTACCACACTAAACATAGATCTTCTATTTAACTGATGTTCTTCTTTACTACACATATCGCAAGGGATAGCTGGTACTTTTTCACCAAAACCTTCATGAGCGTTAATTCTTTCAGCAGCAATTCCTTTAGAGATCAAATAGTAATAAGTAGACTGTGCTCTTCGTTCTGCCAAGCCTTCGTTATATTGATCTGATCCTCTCTTATCTGTGTGAGAACCAATTTTGATCACTAATTCCGGATACTTATTAATCATAAGATTAACTAATTTATCTAATTCCTTAGCAGCATCTGGTCTGATATTAGATTTATCGAAATCGAAGTAAATGTTATTGATCTCGGCTAGATATTCCACATCTTCAATAGGATCTAATTGTATATTATAGATTAGTTCTTCAACATCATCTGTATTATTAGAATCTACTATTCCAGTCATTTCTTTATATTCAATATGCTTGGCTTCAATAGGGTATTTCATATTTCTATTGATCTCCTGCTCATAATTACCGTCTTTATCGGTTTCTAAGAATGCAAGTTGTTTACTGTCTGGAGTTAACAAACGTACGGTAGCATTTGGAATTGGTTCCCCATTCACTTTATCTGTAACCTGTCCTCTAAGAATTAAGGTCTTTAAAAGAGTGAAACCGTAAATATCGTCACTTCCTGCACCGCCACCTCGATTAGAAGCGAAATATCCTAGATTGTTATCATCTTTCTGAAAATATGCGAAATCATCTAGATTGCTGTTTATTGGTGCTCCAATATTTGTCACTTCTGAAGCTTCACTTGAAATATCTACTTTGAAGATATCCATAAGTCCAAATCCAGCATGTCCATTAGAAGAGAAGTATAGGATTGAATCTTTAGCTATAAATGGGAAGGATTCATCTAAACTGGTATTTATCTTATTTCCAAGATTCACTGGATTCCCAAACATATTGTTCTCCATTATATCCACTTTATAAAGATCTGCTCCACCAAAGCCATTTGGCATATCAGAAACAAAATAAAGTGTTTTTCCATCTAAAGATAGACTAGGATTTCCTACAGAATATCCATTATCATTAAACGGAAGTTCCATAACATCACCCCAAGAATTGTTATTACTTGTGGCTCTGTATAATTTTAGATTATTTGTTTGATCCTTAAGTTTTTTACCTTCTTTATTATTCAAGTAGTTATTTCTTGTAAAATACATGTATTTTCCATCTTTTGTAATAGTAAGTGGACCTTCATGTAAAACTGTATTGATATCTCCATTCACTGAAGATACCGTCTCAGAATTTGCGCCAAGTTGATAAACATCTAAAAAAGGTTCTCCGTTCCAAGAATAAACTTTATTCTTTTTGGACATACCTCCATCTCTTGCAGATACTAAATAAGTAACTCCATCATGCTCATAAGCTCCAAAATCACTATATCCGGAGTTGAAAGCAACTTTATCTAAGGTGTAGTTATCTTTTATTTTAAAGTCGGCTATATCTTTAGAAAGCAGTTCATCTACTTCAGCTTTATTCTTTCCAGCGGTGCTATATTTCTTTAACCATTCCTTAGATTCGTCATATCGTTTAACTCCTCTTAAGGCTTGTGCGTACTTGAAATAATATTCTGGAGAAATGCTCGAATCTTTTACTGCCTCAGCATAATAAAAAACCGCATTTTCTGGACTTCTTAGTTTTAGATAGCTATCCCCAAGTTTACTTTGATTATAAGTAGTATTAAAATCTTTCTCTATAAGTTCTTTGTATACATCTACAGCTTCTATATAAGCCAAGTCATTATATAATTTATCGGCTTTTTTCTGCTTAGAGTTTTGCGCAGTAGCCATAAAACTATTTCCAATAAATAGTAGAAGTATTAAGTAGTTGAAATTCTTCATAATAGTTTTATTTATGTTAGAAAAATCTTGGAGATTTATATTTAGTGTTCTTAGATCTCAGTTCTAAGATCAATAAGATCTCATGAGATCCAGAGGTATATGGTCTTAAGTCTGAAACAGAATATTCATATGCATATCCAACACGTAAAGCCGGAAACACTTGGAAATCTACAAATGCACCTACTGCATCATCTATTCTATAAGTTGCTCCTAGGTACAATTTCTCATCGTAAATAACCGTTCCAGACATATCAAATGATAGGGGAGCGCCCTTGGTTGCCTTTAAAAGGGCAGTTGGACGAAGTTTCCAGGTATCACTAAGATCAAAAACATATCCTCCGGTAAGGTAATAGTGAACTTGTTCTAAGGCTACGTAATCACTAAAATCGTTATTATTGTTATTAATGATCTTTGGGGCAGATAATCCCATGTACCAGTTTTGAGATGAAAGTAAAACTCCGGCACCAAAATTTGGACTCCAATTATTGAACTGGGCATCAAAAAACGGGTCATCAAGAACCAAAGGATCTGCAAAAAGCTCTTCATCTAGATCGTAATAGCTTGCTCCACCCTTTAAACCAAATGCCAATGTTACATCATCACTCACATTTATAGTGTAAGAGAAATCTGCATAAGCATAAGTGTATTTTTCGTACCCAGCCTTGTCATTTATCACAGACAATCCAATACCTATTTTCTCATTACTAAGCGGAGTATGTACAGATAGAGTTTGAGTTACAGGACCGCCACTTAAGCCAGCCCATTGATTACGGTTCAATGCGGTTAATGAAAACCCATCTCTGCTTCCTGCATATGCAGGATTTATAGATATGGTGTTATACATGTATTGCGTGAACTGTGGCAATTGCTGTGCATTTGTAGTAAAGAGGCCAACAAAAAATATCGATATTAGGATATAGAAATGTTTCATGTTTTTAGCTTTATTTAGTTCCTAAGTAGATGTATCCCTGAATCGGTTGTAAACCACCAGCACCATTAATTTCTATGATATAGTAGTATGTTCCCGAAGGCAATTGGTTCGAACTTGTAAATGATTTATTGGAGAATCCATCCCAATCGTTTTGATAATTTTTCATTGAATAGATTTCTGCTCCCCATCTGTTGAATATCTTCACATCGAAGGTAAATCCGCAATCCGGATCCACTTCAATTCTAAATCGGTCATTCTTTTGATCTCCATTAGGAGTAACCACTTTGGAGATACTATCTCTAATATCATCTATATTACAATCTAATACAATACAGGAGGCATCTATTGTTAATTGAACTGCTGTTGTAGAAGGACAATTCCCTGCAATCACATAATTGAAAGTATAAGTGCCTAAAGCATTTTCAAATGATGCTAAGTCTAAGATGCTACCGTTCAAAGTTCCTACTGAATTTGGATTTTCCCAAGTTCCAGTGCGATCAAATTCGCCAACTAATAAGTCGAATAAGTCAAAAGAACCACCATCGTAACATTGTGGAACTACAGTTTTAGTTTGAATTACTAAAATTGTTGGCTCATTAAGTGTCACTGCAGTTATTTCTGAAGTTTGTTGAGTACCATCTTGTGCAGTTACAGAATAAGTTCCTGGTGCAAGATCTGTAAATACTCCACTAGCTTGGTAATCTACTCCATTAATACTATAGGTTAATCCTTCTATAGTTTGTACTGTGATAGTACCAGTTGAATTTTCACAAGTTGGTTGCGTCACCGATACAGTTGGCGCTGCCGGAGGTGCATCGTTTACTGGATTTACAGTTATTGTAACTGTAGCAGTATCTGTTCCACCGTTCCCATCAGAAATTGTGTATTCAAATGAATCGGTACCGTTATAATCCGCATTTGGAGTATAAGTTACCGTTCCATCATTGTTAATTACAACAGTTCCATTAGAAGGAGTTGTTACTGAAATTACAGTTAATCCATTCCCATCTACATCGCTGTCGTTATCCAGTACTGAAACTGTTACTGCATTATCTTCATCTGTTGTAGCTTCGTCATCTACAGCAACTGGCGCATCGTTTACAGCATTTACCGTAATAGTTACTGTAGCAGTATCTGTTCCACCGTTACCATCAGATATTGTGTATTCAAAAGAATCACTTCCGTTGAAATTATCGTTAGGAGTGTAGGTGATAGTTCCATTATCATTGATCACAACAGTTCCGTTTGAAGGATTAGTTGTACTTACTACTGTAAGATCATCTCCATCAAGATCGCTATCATTATCCAATACTGAAACAGTTGCTGGAGTATCTTCATTTGTTGAAGCCGAATCATCTACTGCTACTGGCGCATCGTTTACAGGAACTACAGTAATTATAACTGTAGCAGTATCAAACCCCTCATTGCCATCTGTGATAGTGTATGTAAATGAATCTGGACCGTTATAGTTTGCATTAGGAGTATAAGTGAAGGTTCCATTTTCGTTAAGTACTAAAGTTCCGTTACTTGGATCGGTATTACTTACTATTGTAAGTTGGTCTCCATCAGGATCTGAATCATTATCTAGAACTGAAATTACTACTGAAGTATCTTCGTTTGTACTAACAGCATCGTCTACAGCAACTGGAGTTCCTTTTACAAGAACTGTAAAGCTACATTCTGTAGTGTTTCCAGAAGCATCAGTTGCCACATAAGTTACTACGGTAGTCCCAATTGGGAATTGTTCTCCAGAAGCGAATCCAGAAGTTCTTTCTACAGTTACTCCACAATTATCTGTTGCAGTGATCTCGGTATAAGTTACAACTGCATAATCCTGACCAATAATATTGGTAGTTACTATATTGCTTGGACAAGTTATTGTTGGATCTTGGTTATCTGTTACGATCACATCAAAGGATACGGTAGTTGTATTTCCCGCAGCATCTGTTGCAGTGTAAGTCACTGTTGTAGTTCCCACAGGGAATTCACTTCCAGAAGCCATGCTTCTTTCATTAAGTGTTACCACTGTTCCTTCACAATTATCTGAAGCGCTTGGAGCAGAGAAAGAAACTACTGCACCACAAACGTTAGTATCTGTATTAACTCTGATATCTGCTACAGTTCCAAAAGTTGGGTCTTCAGTGTCATTTACTGTTACCTCAAAGCTGCAAGAAGCGCTATTTCCAGCTGCATCAGTGGCAGTGAAGGTTACGGTAGTAGTTCCTACTGGGAATACTTCCCCAGAAGCAGGACCTGCAGTTTGAGTAACGGTAACTTCTTGTCCTGAGTTATCTGTTGCAGTTGGAGTTTCAAAAGAAACCACAGCTCCACAAATTCCAGCATCTACATCCATGTCTATATTAGCAGGACATACGATTGTTGGAGGATCATTATCTGTTATAGTAATTGTAAAGCTACAAGTAGTTTTATTTCCAGAAGCATCGGTTGCAGTAAATTCTACAGTTGATACTCCAATTGGAAACTCGCTTCCAGATACAAGACCTGAAGTCTGTTCCACAGTTACGTCACAATTGTCTGTTGCAGTTGCATCATCAAAAGTTACAATTGCAAAACTCTCACCAGCATCAGTAGATTGATTCACATTTGTTGGACAAGTTATTGTTGGATCTTGGTTATCTGTTACGATCACATCAAAGGATACGGTAGTTGTATTTCCTGCAGCATCTGTTGCAGTGTAAGTCACTGTTGTAGTTCCCACAGGGAATTCACTTCCAGAAGCCATGCTTCCTTCATTAAGTGTTACCACTGTTCCTTCACAATTATCTGAAGCGGTTGGAGCAGAGAAAGAAACTACTGCACCACAAACGTTAGTATCTGTATTAACTCTGATATCTGCTACAGTTCCAAAAGTTGGGTCTTCAGTGTCATTTACTGTTACCTCA
>JBBSVD010000042.1:0-18195 GCA_038233835.1 Flavobacteriales bacterium
GATTAGTTTCTAATTGAGCGTTGAAGAAGTTGATGTATTCTTGCAGCTTTTGTATCTCTGAAATATTCTTATCGGAATTGCAAGAGTTTAGTTTTTGATAAACTGAAATAATTGTTGCCACAGAATGTGGTGTTAATGCAGTTGTATAAATAAAACTTCTACAAAAATTAACCAAATACTGCTTTAAACGTTCGCTTCCTAATATCACTGCACCATGTGATCCTAATGCTTTCCCGAAGGTGATTATTCTTGCAAAAACCTCTTTTTGAAGATCAAGTTGTAGAACTAAACCAGATCCGTTAATGCCAAAAACACCAACTGCATGGGCTTCATCTATTAACAATCGGCAATTATTTTCTCTGGAAAATTCAGCAAATTTCATCAAATCCGGACTATCCCCATCCATAGAAAATACCGATTCTGTCACCAAATAAATTTCAGAATTTTCATCAAAATTGATTTTAACAAGTTTCTGTTTTAGATCCTCTAAATCATTATGTTTAAATTTAAAGAAACGAGCATGACTCATTGTGATGCCATCGCGAATAGAAGCATGCACCAATTCATCATAAAATATCACATCACCTCTTTGTGGCACTGATGAGAAAAAACCAATATTTGCATCGTATCCAGAATTGAAGATCAGCGCAGCTTCTGAAGCATGAAATTCAGAGATCAGTTTTTCTGCAGTGAGGAATAATTTATGATTCCCAGAAAGTAGACGAGATCCCGTGGAGCCATTTTCCAAAATCTCTTCTTTTTCCAATAAGGCTTGTGTTTCCTTGTAAACGGAAAAATTCTTAGCCAATCCTAGATAATCATTACTGGAAAAATCTATTCCATAATTAGTTGTTCCTAAAGTTCTAAATGCATTTTGATCCTTTCTAATCTGAAGGCTTTTCTCTAATTTTAATGGGAATTTATGCATCGCGCTAAATTACAACATTCATAAATCTAATAAATATGGAATTACTAGAATTTAGTACTCACGTTGGAATAGCAACTTTAGCTAGGCTATTTATTGGAACAGTTCCGGAGCATTATGTATACCGGCTTTGGACAGATATCAAGAATTATTGGTGGTAAGCGGGATTATTATTAGCATTAATCTTGCTTTTGGAATTTTCGAGTGAAGAGTACTTCAGAAAAATTTAGAAGATCCAAAAAATGATTTCGACTAATATTTGCTCTCTGGGTCCTTCTCTAAATTCTCTGAGATCTCATCAGATTGATTAATATTTTCACTTTTTAACTCTTGTGAGGCTTTGTGATATTTGTTCTCCAGATCATCCATAATCGAATGTTTCCACAATTTGACCCCTGAAAAATAACTTGTTCTTCCAATTAAATGTCCACTCACAGGCGCAGTAAGCAGAATAAACAAGATTATTGCCATTACTTTGGTAGTTATTGCAAAATCTTGAAAATGGATTGCGGCGGCTAACAATAATAATCCAATTCCTAAGGTGGCTGCTTTTGTGGTTACAGATATTCTTAAATAAGCATCTGGCATTCTTATTAATCCGATGCAAGCCAACAGGATAAAAATAGCGCCTAAAAAGGAAAATGCTCCAACTATAATATCTGTCATTACTTGTTTCTTTTTTGAATATAATATGAAAATGCTACTGTTCCTAAGAAAGCGATAAGTGCCAAGATCATAGCAACATCTAAAAACGAAGGTCTGTTAGTATAAATACTATAAGCTCCAATAAAACCAATTCCGGTGGTTATTATAAGATCTAAGGCAATAACTCTATCAACTATATCCGGTCCTTTTACAAAACGATAAAGGATTAATATCACAGATAATGATAAAATAGGTATGATTATAATATATATAAAATCGGTTAATGTCATCTTAAAATTTCCAATATTCGTTTCTCGAATCCGTTTTTAATACTATCTATAAACTCCTCTTTTGTAGTTATATACATAGAGTGCACATACAACACCTTTCTATCGTCTGATACATCAAGACTTAAGGTCCCGGGAGTTAAGGTGATCATATTTGCCAAAAGTGTTATTTCCACATTGGTCTTGGCAGAAAGAGGAATTTTCACAATTCCTGGACTCATGTTATAGTGCGGTGTCATAACTTCATAAGCTACCTGCACATTTGCTTTTACCAACTCATATAAAAAGAAGAATATAAAGCCAATTACTTTAGGCAGTATCTTAAAGTACTTTGCATCACCATTCCCCGTAGTGATCATTCTTAATGTGAAAAAGCTAAAAGCAAAGCCGAATAAATAGTTAGCCACGTTAAACTCCCCGGTGAGTGCCACCCAGATAACCATTAAAATTATGTTAGATAAAAATCTATTCTTCATGATCCAAGTTTTGCTGTGGTCCTAATACCGCATCTATATATTGGTTGTTATCTATTAACTCATCTGCTACCCTTGTAGATACCTTCTGAATTTGCTCTGCACCAAATCCAATATACAAAGATACCATTGATAAGAATACAATTGGTGCAATCATTTGTGCTTTCCTAACCTTTTTTAGTCTGGCAAAATATCTAAAATTAGGCCTTCTAGGAAGATCTACTCGTTCTTTCCAAACAATACTCGCCCAAACCTTAGCAATCACAATTAGTGTAACTAAACTGGCAAAGATTATTGCTCCTACAACCCACCATCGCTGCTCTTCAAAACCGGCAATAATTAATGAGATCTTTGGCCAGAATCCCGATAAAGGTGGTATTCCCACCAAGGAAAATAAGGGAATAGCTATTAACAAACTCAATTTAGGATAATCTGCATAAAGTCCTCCTAAATTTCGAATACTATTAGTTCCTCTAATTCTAAAAACCAAACCACTTACCATAAAAAGGTTAGTTTTTACAATAATATCATGAATAAGATAAAATATAGTTCCTGCCAATGCCAGTTTAGTAAAAAGTCCTAATCCTGCTATCATATAACCTATATGACAGATAATTAGATAGGAAAATACCTTTCTTAAGTTATTCTGAACAAGTGCTCCCAAACCACCACTAAATAAGGTGAGTATGGCAATTACTAAAATTATATTTTCAAGAAAAACGTCACCAACAAATATCAAAGTGAAAACACGAATTAGCGCATATACTCCCACTTTTGTTAGTAATCCTCCAAATATTGCTGCTACCGCTGAAGGTGGTGTATGATAGGAATCTGGCAGCCAAAAATATAGCGGAAATACCGCCGCTTTAATTCCGAAAGCTATCAAGAAAAGAATTGCCGTAATTTCTACCAACCCTCTATTTTGAATAGCTGCTACTTTTAAAGCAAGATCTGCCATGTTTAGAGAGCCGGTTAATCCATAAAGTACTGCAATAGCAGTAAGGAAAATCATGGAAGCCAAAATATTAAGTGTGAAATATTTAACGGAACCCTCCAATTGAGCTTTCTCACCGCCTAAAGTGATTAAAACAAAGGAGCTAATAATAATGATTTCGAACCATACATATAAATTAAAGATGTCTCCGGTTAAGAAAGCACCATTTAAACCTAATAGCAAAAAATGAAATATTGGGAAGTATCCAAATTTTAATCTGGCAGCTACTACAGAAGCAGAAGAAAAACTGGAAACAGCAACCCCGGCTATTGCGGTTAAAAGCACAAGTGTTGCAGATAAAGTATCGGCCACAAAGATGATCCCAAAGGGAGCTTTCCAGTTTCCTGCTTGTACTACTTGTGTTCCATTTTGCCAGATATAACTAAATAGCAAAATTGCAACTGCTACATTAACAATGCTACCTACAATACTTATAACTCGTTGCCATGAAATTTTTCTCCATGAAAACATTAACATGATGCTTAAAAGCATTTGAAGCAATAGTGGGTAAAATACTAACTGTTGTGTCATGAATCTTTATCTATTGCGTTCATTTCATCTAAATCGTCTGTCTTCACCACTTTATAAGCTCTCTTAACTAAAATAATAGCGAATGACTGTAATCCGAAACTAATTACGATTGCGGTTAAAATAAGCGCTTGTGGAACTGGATCTGCATATACCGAAAGAAAAACTTCTGAGTCTGCTGGGATGATCGGTGGGCTACCTTTAACAACTCTCCCTAGCAAAAATATCAGCAAATTTGCACCGTTCCCTAAAATAATAATACCAAGAATTAACTTTACCAAACTTCTACGTAATATCATGTAGATGCCTGCCGCATATAAAACTCCGATCATTATTGCTAAAAGTACTTCCATAGTTTAAGCAGATTCTGAAATTGTAAATATGATGGTTAATGTAACTCCTACTACAACCAAGTAAACTCCAAGATCAAAAAACAAGGCTGTTCCTAAAGAACCGAGTACTGGAATATGATCTGGATACCAAAGGCCAGTCATAAATGGCATATCAAATACAAACACAGGAGCTGCTCCCGCTAAAAATGATATCGCCAATCCTATCGGCATGAGAAAACCGGGGTGCATTCTAAGCAAATCCTTAGTGTTATCCAATCCTCGTGCAAAAGAGTGTAATACAAAAGCTATAGAAGCTATTAAACCACCCACAAAGCCTCCTCCAGGGGAATAATGTCCTCTTAGAAGAATAAATACTGAAAACAACAGTAACACCGGCAAAAGATAGGTGGATGCTGTTCTTAAAATTATTGTTTTCATTACTATAATAATTAGTTATCGATCTTGATACTATCTCTGATCTGATTTTTTCAATCTTAATTTTAATAAGGCAAAAACTCCAATAGCTGCAATTGCAAGTACCGAAATTTCTATCATAGTATCTGCTCCCCTAAAATCTACCAGAATAACATTTACAACATTCTTTCCGTGCGCAAGTATATATGCGTTTGCTGCATAATAATCGCTTACTTCACTATTAATAGGTTCGGCTAATACTTCAAGAATCAAAAGAGTTATTATTGTTCCAAACGCAAGAGAAATAACTCCATCCCTAATTCTCATTTTATAATCTGAAAGCGTTAAATATTTTGGTAATTTATAAAGCACCAATACAAAAAGTATAACTGTAAGGGTATCTATAGAAAATTGTGTCATTGCAAGATCTGGAGCGCTATAGATTACAAAAAGCATACAAATTGCATATCCCATAACACCCATTGCAGCTACGGCTGCAAGTCTTGATTTGGTGAAAACGGTATATAAAACTGCCATTAGCATAACTAAAGATGTTACAGCCTCATAAACCGTAATGGTTGAGAATGACATATAATCTACAGAGTAGGTTGCCGTTCTAAATAAGGCGTAACCAGTAAGGGCAATCATAAACACCATTATGGTTGAAACATAATTTCTCAGGTATCCATTCTGAAAAAGGTTGGTCCAGATATTAGAGAACTTAAAGAAAAATGCCCAGAGTTTCATGATTAGTGAATGTGGAGATAACCATTCTAATTTCGCGATTCTATGTTCTAACTTATGACTAGGTTTTATAATAAAATAAAGTACCGTACCAACCGCTATAGTTAATACACTTAACCATAAAATAGTAGAAAAGCCATGCCATAATTTTAGATGTATCTCCTCTGCATTACCCCCAACAGTACTTACAAGTGGTTTCACTAGAGATGTTTCAATTAATCCGGGAAATAGGCCAAAGACAATTCCGCCTAATGCCAATAGCAAGGGTGGTACCCATAAAAACAAGCTAGGCATTTTTGTTTTCTCAAAACGCTCTGGAAGTGTACCGGTAAATGGTTTGATTCCCGCTACAAATCCTGCGTAAAGAAGTAATATCTTGGTTATAACTATCAATACCATTAATAGTACTGCTACATTTCCGAAGTTAAAAGTAGATTCATAAGTAAGTTCTTTTCCTATAAATCCTATGGTTGGGGGAATTCCTGCGCTAGAAATGGCCGCAAGAAAGCCGGCAATAGCAACTGGAAATAGCACTTTTCTAAGTCCGCGTAAAACTGTGGTATCTCTAGTTCCAGCTTGATGATCTATAATTCCTGTTACCAAGAACAATGTTGCTTTATATAAAGCATGTACGATAATAAAAACTGCTGCTGCGGTTAAGGCTTCTACTGTACCCTGACCAATCAAAAATACTAAAATACCAAGCGCAGATATTGTTGAGTAAGCCAAAATCCCTTTAAGATCGGTTCTAAAAAGGGCATGTATGGCAGAATATACCATTGTTATAGCACCTACAATTACCAATGTAGTATTCCAAAATTCATGATCTCCCAAAACCGGAGTTAACCTCAAAAGAATATAGATCCCAGCCTTTACCATAGTTGCTGAGTGCAAATAGGTGGAAACTGGTGTTGGAGCCTTCATTGCTCCCGGTAACCAAAAATGAAACGGAAACTGAGCCGATTTGGTAAAGGCTGCTCCAAAAATTAGTAGAACTATTACAGTATAGTATGGGTTAGCCGCAATCTCAGGATTCATACTAAGCATTTCTGCAATGCTATAAGTTCCAGTAATTGCTCCTAAAAACAGTGACCCAACAAGTAGCGAAAGACCACCAATACCGGTAATAGCCAATGCCGTAATAGCCGATTTTCTCGACGCTGCACTAGTATTATTAAATCCTATTAAGAAGAATGAGGTTATACTTGTTAACTCCCAGAATACAAAAAGAGAAATTAGATTGTCAGAAAGCACTAATCCAAGCATAGCGGCCATGAACATACTTAGATAACCATAAAATCTATCCAGGTATTTATTATTCTTTAAATAAGCTGAAGTATATACAAATACCAGAAATCCAATTCCGGTGATCATCAATGAAAATAGAAGGGATAACCCATCTAAGGTGAAACCCAAATTTACACCGAAGGAAGGTACCCAGGCATTTTCTTGTGTAATAACTTCGCCATTGGAAATTCTATTTATGAATTGTGCGAAGTAAATAAAAAGCGCCAAAGGAATTCCTGAGGCCAGGATAGAAAGTTTTCCTTTAAAAAATTTCCCGGTAAATACCAGGAATATGGAAAAAATGAACCCTAAAAGTATAGCTAGAAGCATGTGGTACTTTAAATACAGTTTCAGGCAAATATAATAGTTATTATTGAAGTTCTATAAGCGAATAAATGTTATATACATAGAAAACTTATGCTTTAAAGAAATCTTGATAGAAAATTAGAACTCATAAAGTTGTCTGAATTCAAAATTTAATATCTTTAAGTAAATATCTTTATTATGAAATTTCTCTTTCTGCTTATCTTAGGTTTTCCTGTACTAGCTCAGAATCCTGCAAATACTGAGATCTTACTATTTGATATCAATAAAGTTAATCACAAAATTACAATTGAAAATGGAGAAAATATATCCCAGAATCCTGGTTATGATAATCAGCCTTCATTTTATTCCGGAGATACTTTAATATTTTCAAAAACTCGTGAGAATCAAACCGATATCACCGGTATGAGTCTAAAAAATTCTAAATCGTTTTGGATAAACAATTTCCTTCTTGGAAGCGAATATTCTCCCCAACGTATTCCCGGTACAAAGGATGTTGCCGCAGTGAGATTAGACACCACAGGTCTTCAATTGCTCTATAAATATGATTGGAAAACAGGAGAATCCTCTGTTCTGGTTCCACATCTTAAAGTGGGTTATTTTGCGTTTTTGAATGAGGAACGATTGCTATCCGCGGTTCTGAATGATACGGCAATGGATCTGATGCTTTACAATCTTGAACAAAACACTTCAAAAATGCTAGTTAACAATGTTGGTCGTTCTATTCATAAGGTTCCAGGCATCCAATCTATGAGCTACACAGTGGTAAATGAACAGAATAATTTAGATCTGTACATCATTAATCTTGATGGTGAGATTGCTAAAAGTTACTTCCTGGTTGGGTTGCCCATAGGTACTCAGGATTATGCATGGTTGGATGAAAATAGGATTTTGTTGGGAAACGAAGGTGAATTATTTCTATATGATATCCTGGGTGTAAGTGAATGGACATTGATTGCAGATCTCTCAGAATATCAAATTCAGAATATTACAAGGATTTCGGTTAATGAAGATACAACTAAACTTGCACTCGCAGCAGATCTTTTACCTAAACAGGAATGCATTCCCTCATTGAGAGTTTAATTCGCTAAGTACATCTTCATCAATTTTTTGTGATTACCCATCTATTCTTAATTTCAAGATAGAATTTTAAATTTTATTATTGTTATTCGATAATTTAAGTATATTTGTTATCGATAAACAATAATAAAATGAAATCATTCGATATTAAACCAGCAATTCTATTAAAGACAATTCTTGATATTTTGTTTTTCTTGTTAATTGTCAGCTATTCAGGAATGATACTCTATCTTATTTATCAAACCCTAACAGACGTTCCTTTAGATCTTAAAGTTAATGGAAATGAAATCACAGAACTTTCTCCCGCTATAATTTTTATACTTGCAATAAAGATATTAATATCTGCAATTTTCATTTACATTATATATCTATTGAGAAAGGTGGTCCGGAGTTTTTTTAAGCGAAAGTTATTCACCCCATTACAAATAACCAGTTTAAATCTAATTGGCCAATTGATTATAATCTTTAGTTTGACAGAAGTTTTAACTGATTTCTTCTTAAGCCTCTCTCTTAATAAAGCCCGAATAGGAATTAGTGTAGAAAATTCATTTGATTCCATATGGTTCACGCTCGCATTGGGACTTTTCTTTATTTTACTTTCCAAATCCTTCAGGTATGCCACAGGTTTGCAAGAAGAAAACGAATTAACAGTATAATATAAATAAAAGAAAAATGAAGCCAAGCAATAAACCTCTACAACCACTAAAATTCTTTCTAAATTTCATATTTATGATTGTAATAATATTTGTTGCAATATATATATCAGGAATACTATTAACCCCGTTTTTCCCTGAATCAAAAATATTGGCTAATTTCTTAGGAGTTCCTTTTTTTGAGTGGAAATTCGCTATAGTCGCATTAATTATTTCATCAATAATTTTGCATCTCGGATTTATCTATAGTCTATATGTTTTCAAAAAATTAGTAGTTTCACTATTTGATTCTCCGCTGTTCAGTCATTTTCAAATTTTAAGCCTCAAACTTTTAGGGCAATTAATTATTCTTCTAATAATTATAAAATCAATTTTTGATATTTTTTCAAACGTGGTTTTTGGTGAAACTGAATTAAAGGGAATTCATATATTTTCCTTCGACTCCAAATTGATGGCTCTTTGTATGGGTTTATTTTTTATTTATCTCAGTTATATTTTCAAAAAAGCCAAAGGGATTCGAGATGAAAATGAGCTAACCGTGTAAATTATGCCGATAACAATAAACTTAGATTCAGTTTTAGAGAAAAGAGGCATGAAAAGCAATGAACTGGCAGAAGCCATAAATATTACCACCGCTAATCTCTCTATACTTAAAACAGGGAAAGCCAAGGCTGTTCGTTTCTCTACATTAGAAGCGATTTGCAAGGTTTTAGAATGCCAACCTGGCGATATTCTGGAATATATTGAAGAAGAATAATTGAAGGTTTTGGGTTATTGTCTATTTTAGAGCCTAAAATCAAATAATACCATGCGTAAATTTATATTTCTACTGTTTGTTTCTGTTGCATCCTTCGCTCAAACCAATACTTATGAGATCTCTTTTAATAATGCCGTTCATCATGAAGCTAAGATCAAAGCTAGCTTCCCAAATGTAAAATCGCATGATCTTGTTGTATTAATGAGTAGATCATCGCCCGGAAGATATGCCATTCATGAATTTGCTAAGAATGTTTATGGTTTTAAAGCTACAGATAGTAAGGGAAAGGAACTGGAAGTCACTAGAAAAGATCCATATTCTTGGATTATCAAAGGACATGACGGCACTGTGAATGTAGAATATCTACTATTTGGCAATCGTGCAGATGGAACCTATTCTCAAATAGACAACACACATGCACACTTAAATATGCCTGCAACCTTCATGTACTCAGAAGAACTTGAGCATAGACCAATAGAAATAACATTTAACACCCCTAAAGACTCAAATTGGAAAATTGCCACACAACTTAAGTCAATTAAAGAAAACACCTACTTGGCGCCAGATCTGTATTATTTTATGGATAGCCCAACAGAGCTCAGTAATTTCAGTTTAAGAGAATTTAAATTGGATGGAAAAAATATCCGTTTTGCTTTACATCATGATGGAACCGATGCTGAATTAGATGAATATTTCGATCAAGTAAAGCGAATTGTAGAGCAGGAAAAACAAGTTTATGGAGAATTACCCGCTTATGATTTTGGCGAATATACTTTTATAGCTTGCTATTTACCAAACGTGTCTGGCGACGGAATGGAGCATAGAAATAGCACTATTTTAACTGGCACCGATGCCTTAGCTGATGACGGAATGAAGGGGAATATAGGAACTGTTTCTCATGAATATTTTCACTCTTGGAACGTAGAGCGAATTAGACCAAACGATCTGGAGCCATTCCATTTTTCTGAAGCTAATATGTCTGGATCTCTTTGGTTTGCTGAAGGTTTTACTAGTTATTACACCAATTTAATACTGCTTCGAGCAAATATAATTACTGCAGAAGAATATGTCGAGAGTTTAAATGGAACTTTTAACTACGTTTGGAATTCTCCTGCTCATCAATTTTTTAATCCAATAGAGATGAGCTATCAAGCGCCTTTTGTAGATGCCGCAACGGCTGTAGATCCTGTGAATAGAGAAAACACTTTTATCTCCTATTATTCCTACGGAAGCGTTCTGGGTTTAGCGCTAGATCTAGAACTTAGAAGCAAAGGCTTAAATCTGGACGATTTTATGAAGCAGGTTTGGCACACCTACGGAAAAACAGAGGTTTCCTATACCATAAATGATCTAAAAGAAAGCCTAAAAAAATATGCTGGAGCAGAAATTGGCGATAAATTCTTCGGAAACTATATCTATAAAAGCGAAATGCCCAACTACGCTGAGCTTTTTAAAACTGTAGGATTAAAACTTACACAAGATGTGGAAAAAGGATATTTTGGAGCATCATTGAAAGTTAATGATAGTTTAATACAAATAAACGGCAATCCAAAAATTGGAAATCCTGCTTATAATGCAAATTTAACTAGCGGAGATAAAATTACATCGGTAAATGGAAATCCTATTTCCTCCATGAGAGATTGGGAAAAGATTATAAATCAAAGTAAACCCGGAACTGTATTGAATATAACTTATATGAAAGATACCAAGGGAGCTAAGACCAAGGTAACACTTTCTAAAGATCCTACCTATACCATAATCATCGATGAGAATGCAGATAAAAAAGCGGTAACTGCACGAAAGAATTGGTTTGCAAAGAAGTAAAAAGATTGATTCAGGCTTCTAAGGAAACAGGAGTCAAGAGAAAAATTCTTCGAGAGTCTCGATGTTTCTGAAAAGGATGACAAATAAATGTCATCCCAAAGGTAGGAGTGATCTCTAATTAGAACAATTTAGTTTCATTAAGATTCTTCAGTTCACTACGTTTCCTTCAGAATGAAAAGTCTTTTCCATTGTTATAAAAAATACTAATAATAGTAAATTTTCACATTTAGCTTGTCGAATTGTGAGATTGAAACAACCAAAAATGCCTGTTGAAGTTCAACAGGCATTTTAAATATAATTTTTAGCTAAATCAAAACCTCTTGGCCAAGTATAACGCAGTATAAATTGATAAAATACTTTTAAAAATTGAAGGCCACCTCCAAAAATTAACCCTCTATGTGGGATTAATCAGCTAATACGATCGCTTTATTATCTTTCATTTCAAGCACACCACCTTTAATCGGGTAGAAAATTACGTTGTTAGCTTCTTTTCTAAAAGCTGAAGGAAGACTTTTTAGCATTTCTGGTGTTGCCGAAGCTAGATCTATCTTTACTTCGCCTTCTACTAAAAGTGAAACAATTGCAGCATGATGATTTAACATCTGAAATTCACCATCCATTCCGGGAACTCTTACCGACACCACTTCTGCACCAAATACAACTGCTTCCGGAGTAACTATTTCTAAATACATTTCTTTCAATTATCAATTATCAATTATCAGTAAGCAATGAGCACTTGCTGCTAACTGCTACTAAATATTGCGAACTTTTTACGATTCAGCTAACATTTTATCTCCAGCCTCAATAGCTTCTTCGATAGAACCTTTAAGGTTAAAAGCAGCTTCTGGATATTTATCTAGTTCTCCATCCATGATCATATTAAATCCTTTGATGGTTTCTTTGATATCTACCAATACTCCTTTTAATCCCGTAAACTGTTCTGCAACGTGGAAAGGTTGAGATAAGAAACGTTGTACACGTCTAGCTCTATAAACTGCTTGCTTATCTTCTTCAGAAAGTTCTTCCATCCCAAGAATAGCAATAATATCCTGTAATTCTTTATAACGTTGTAACAACTCTTTTACTCGTTGTGCACATTTGTAGTGTTCTTCACCTAAAATAGCAGCAGTAAGAATTCTTGAAGTAGAATCTAAGGGATCTACCGCAGGATAAATACCAAGCTCTGCAATTTTACGAGAAAGTACTGTTGTAGCATCCAAGTGAGCAAATGTTGTTGCAGGTGCTGGATCTGTTAAATCATCTGCTGGTACGTAAACCGCTTGTACAGATGTAATAGAACCATTTTTTGTTGAAGTAATACGTTCCTGCATCGCACCCATCTCTGTTGCTAATGTAGGTTGATATCCTACCGCAGATGGCATACGTCCAAGAAGTGCAGATACTTCAGATCCCGCTTGTGTAAATCGGAAGATGTTATCTACGAAGAAAAGTACATCTTTTCCTTGTCCTTCTCCTGCTCCATCACGGAAATATTCAGCAATGGTAAGTCCAGAAAGTGCAACACGTGCACGTGCTCCCGGTGGCTCATTCATTTGTCCAAACACAAAAGTTGCTTTAGATTCTTTCAAAGCAGTTTTATCTACTTTAGATAGATCCCATCCACCTTCTTCCATAGAGTGCATGAATTCGTCTCCATATTTAATAATACCAGACTCCAACATCTCTCTCAAAAGATCATTTCCTTCACGAGTTCTTTCTCCAACTCCAGCAAATACTGAAAGTCCACCGTGACCTTTTGCTATATTGTTAATTAATTCCTGAATTAATACGGTTTTACCTACTCCGGCTCCACCAAACAAACCAATTTTCCCACCTTTTGCATAAGGCTCGATTAGATCTATTACTTTAATTCCCGTAAATAATACTTCTGTAGATACAGATAAGTCTTCAAATTTTGGTGAATCACGGTGAATTGGCAAACCAGCATCACCTGCTTTTGGCAAAACGTCCAATCCATCAATAGGATCCCCGATCACATTAAATAAACGTCCGTAAACATCTTTTCCTATTGGCATTTGAATTGGAGCTCCAGTGGCAACAACCTCTACACCTCTACTTAATCCGTCTGTAGAATCCATAGATACAGTTCTAACTGTATTCTCACCAATGTGTGATTGTACTTCAAGAACCAAAAGAGAACCATCTTTTCTGGTAATTTCTAGGGAATCGTAAATATTTGGCAAATCAGCGTTATCTGCGTTAAAAACTACATCAACTACAGGGCCTATAATTTGTGCAACTTTACCTGTGATTTTAGACATTATCTAATTCTTTATGTTTAATATTGAAATCTTTAAAATATGTTAGATAAAAATGAATTTATCTTAACCTATTTTCAGGCTGCAAATATAGTTTTTTCTTTATAAAATCATATAGCCTAAACCACAACTTTTTTCTGAACTTTTTAAAAAAAATTGTTTCCGAAATAAACTATTAGAAAAAACCACTAAAAACAAAGCTTTCAGCAAGTTGTATTGAAGAAGTCAATAAAAAAACCCTTTTCTAATTGAAAAGGGTTTTATATAATGTATGGAAAATTAAATATTACTCTACAGTTACAGATTTTGCCAAATTTCTAGGCTGATCCACATTCTTACCAAGCATTACTGCAATATGGTAAGACAAAAGTTGCATTGGAATGGTAGTTAATAATGGAGTTAAAGATTCTATAGTATCCGGAACCTCAATCACATAATCTGCAAGTTCTTTTACAGCTTCATCTCCCTCAGTAACAATTCCAATAATTTTCCCTTTTCTTGATTTTATCTCTTGAATATTACTCACAACCTTATCATAATGACCCATTTTAGTGGCTATAACTACAACTGGCATTTGCTCATCGATCAAAGCAATAGGACCATGCTTCATTTCTGCAGCAGGATAACCTTCAGCGTGAATATAAGAGATCTCCTTTAACTTTAATGCGCCTTCTAAAGCAACAGGAAAATTAAATCCTCTTCCTAAATAAAGGCAGTTTGAAACATCTTTATACTTAAAGGCTATATCTTTAATATGTTCATTAGTTGTTTCTAAAACCTTAGTGATCTTAGCCGGAATTGCTTCCAACTGTATTAAATGATGTCTAAAATCTGAATCTGAAATAGTACCTCTATGTTTCGCTAATTTTAAAGCCATTAAAGTAAGAACAGTAATCTGAGTGGTAAATGCTTTAGTTGAAGCAACTCCTATTTCAGGGCCTGCATGCGTATATGCACCTGCATGAGACTCTCTTGAGATAGAAGAACCTACTACATTACATACTCCAAAAACAAAAGCACCTTTCTCTTTTGCTAATTTTATTGCTGCCATGGTATCCGCAGTTTCTCCACTTTGAGAAATAGCAATCACCACGTCATTTTCATAAATAACTGGATTTCTATATCTAAATTCTGAAGCATATTCAACTTCAACAGGAATTCTTGCAAGATCTTCAAAAATATATTCTGCAACTAAACCAGCATGCCATGAAGTTCCACAAGCAACAATAAGAATACGCTTTGCATTTGCAATACGCTCTATATTGTCATCTACTCCAGCCATTCTAATAATGCCTTTATCTACTAACATTCTACCTCTATAAGTATCTGTAATAGCACTAGGTTGCTCGTAGATCTCTTTAAGCATGAAATGATCATACCCGCCTTTTTCAATCTGCTCCAAATTCAACTGAAGTTCTTGAACATAAGGATCTACCAATGAATCATCATGAATTTTTCTAACTTTAATTTCTTTACCGAGCCTTACAACTGCCATTTCTCCATCTTCAAGATAGATAGCATTATTGGTAAACTCAATAAATGGGGAAGCATCCGAAGCGATAAAGAATTCATTTTCTCCAATTCCAATAGCAAGCGGACTACCTAATCTAGCAACCACTAATTCATTTGGTTTTCTTTTATCAAAAACAGTGATCGCATAAGCTCCTACAGTTTGGTTCAAAGCAATTTGTACAGCTTTACCCAACTTCACTTCTTCATTGATCATTACATCTTCAATAAGATTGACCAAAACTTCTGTATCGGTATCAGATTGGAATGTGTAACCCCTTTTGATAAGCTCTTTTTTAAGAGAAGAATAATTCTCAATAATCCCGTTGTGAATGATCACTAAATTCCCGGAATTTGAATAATGTGGATGTGAATTCACATCGTTTGGCACTCCGTGAGTTGCCCATCTTGTATGACCAATTCCAACATTTCCATTGGTGGAAGTTGTTGAATTAAACTTTTCTTCAAGATCTGCTACTTTTCCCTTTGTTTTGCAAAGATTAAGTTGTTTCCCATCAAATAATGCAATTCCTGCACTATCATATCCTCTATACTCCAGACGATGTAATCCTTTTAATACAATAGGGTAAGCATCTCTATGCCCTATATAACCTACAATTCCGCACATATCTAATTGTTTGTTTCTGTGTAATAAATATTAAACTGTATTCTTTTTGCCGTATTTGGTGATAAATTTCCATGAAGAACTGTTCCCTCCGGAGTTCTAACAGTAGATATCGGTATATTTTTTATACCATTTGTAGGTGTTTTAACCGCAACATTCCTTAAAATATTGATGTTTGGATTAATTACCAGTCCAAGTTTCACGTTAGTTGAATCTTGATTTAAGATCCTATTTACGTGATCTGTAATTCTAATTTTATAGCTAACTCCTTCACCACTTTCTGATCTTACCAATTTTCCTTTTTGAGATACTGCTGAAGTCGATATTTGATTTTCCGCAGTTTGTGGATCATACAGAATTCTATAATCTAATAGCGGCTCATTAGTTTCTAAATTATATAAGTAGATAAGCTCTGGTTCTTTTTCCCCAGCTTCTACTTTATCTTGATCAATGAAAAAGGTAAGATTAGCTTCATTAATTAACCAATTGTTGGCACGAAGTTCAGCAAGTTCAGCTTGATCCTCAAAAAGACTTATTACGGTAATTACGCCTTCGCCACCCTTTAGGTAAAGTTTTTCTGCCCCAAACTCTGGAATAGAAGATGATATTCCCGCTTCTACTGCTGCAGGAAATTCTTGATTGAAGGTTGTTATTGTATTTGGACCAAATCCTAATTTAAAAGTCGCAGGTTTTGGTATAAGATCTGTTACATCTCCATCACCATCTGCATCTTGTGTATCTACCACTTTAGAATTGTAGTAAATAATAATACCGGCATCTTGTGCACCAAAATTTAACAAGATCATGCTACCTTCACCATTTAGTGGCTCAGCCTTAAAATAAAGTCCTCTTAAATAATTTTTGAAATTATTGTTATTGGATAGCTCTATCGCTCCTTCTTTATTGATGATATTTTCCTGAAAAAATTCCGATTGTAAATTTACCCTCAATCTAGGAGAAACAGTTACTGTATCTAATTCATTTGTTTCATTATATTCTTGAAAGGTAACTTCATTTTTAGAAGGACGAAAAATTTCATTCACATATAATGGTGCACCAATTAGATTGTTTTCGAAAACTGGTCCTTGATCCGAGTAATATTTTTGAGCAACTTCAAAATTCGAATCTGGATCAAAATCATTTAGAAAATAATTAGATCTAGTAATGCTTAATTTGAAAGGAGAATTTCCATAGATCGAATCTAATTTATAGGTAGAATTCCCATCGGCATCTTGATCTATAACTTTACTATAATACGGTAAAATTAAAACAACACTATCTACAACAGGTTCTGTCCCAAAAACTGGAGCATTGGAAGGTAAACTAAGTTGCGTTAACACGCTAGCTGTTTCTAATCCAAAAACAGGATTATTATAAACCCCCAATAAATTAGCTTGTGTAGCATTGGATTGAACTGGTCCAAGTTTTTCGCTATAAGCTATTACTCCAGCTCTATAACGGGGTAGTGAATCAAATTGTCCACCAATAAGTCCTCCTCCAATCGTGTTAAAATCGTCATCACATGAGGTTAATGCTAAAACCAGTAGCATTGCTAATGGAACTAGTCGTGCTCTTTTCAAAAAAATCATTCAGTATGGATTACTTATTCTGATAAAACTTGAGTGTTGTAAAAATCTTGATAAGCAGTAGAAAATTCCTCAGGCGTTTTATAATCTAAGACTGGTTTTTCTATTTTCTCAAGATATTTGGATAATTCAGCAGGAATATTATCACCTCCTACAATTACTGCGTCCGAGTTATCTATGGCAGTTTTCATAATATTCACATAGGTAGGTTTTTTAAGATGTTTTACATTTTCATTTTCCAAACCGTCAAAAAGTATTTTTTTGTACATGTTCTTATCTAACGACTCATCGAAACTTTGATTGTATACAGAGGTAACAATTTTTGCGCCAGAAAACAGGGGTTCATTTCCGTAGTAATTTCTCAAATACAATGGCAATAAAGAAGAAAGCCATCCGTGAATATGTATAATATCTGGTGCCCAGTTCAGTTTTTTTACTGTTTCAATCACTCCCTTTGCGAAGAAAATTGCTCTTTCATCGTTATCCGGGAATAAATTCCCTTCTTCATCGGTTAGAGTTGCTTTTCTTTTAAAATAATCTTCATTATCTATAAAATAAACCTGCATCCTCTCTTTTGGAATAGAGGCTACTTTAATAATAAGCGGCATGTCAAGATCATCAATCACCAAATTCATTCCAGACAATCTAATAACTTCGTGTAGCTGATGCCTTCTCTCGTTGATGTTTCCATAACGTGGCATGAAAATTCTTATCTGTCCCCCTAAACCATTTACCATTCTGGCAGCTTCAAAAGACATAGATGATATATCGGTTTCGGGCAAGTAAGGTATAACTTCAGATGATACGTACAATATCCTCTTATCTTTCATAAATATTTTGCTTTTGCGAATAAAAAACACGCAAAATTACAAAATTTTATGCAGTTTGCCAGTAATATATTAAGTTTGCACGCTGTTAATTTTATAATA
>JBBSVD010000043.1:0-17375 GCA_038233835.1 Flavobacteriales bacterium
AATAATTCAGAACTGGTATTTGCAGGATATGGTATTGTGGCTCCCGAATATGGCCGGACTGATTACGAGGGAATTGACTGGAAAGGTAAAACTGCAGTTGTATTAGTAAACGATCCCGGATTTGAATCTCAGGATTCTACAATGTTCAAGGGGAATACCATGACCTATTATGGGCGATGGACTTATAAATATGAAGAAGCCGCCAGGCAAGGTGCTGCAGGTCTTCTTATAATTCACGATACCAAACCAGCTTCATACGGTTGGAATGTGGTACAATCCAGTTGGAGCGGTTCTAAATTATCTTTAATAAGCGATGCTCCCAAATTGGATGTAAGAGGATGGATCACCCAAGAAGCAACGCAAAAGATTTTTGAAGCTGCCGGGATGGGGGACAAAAATTATAAAGAGATGGCCATGAAAAAAGACTTTAAACCAGGGTCACTTGGTTTAAACGCTTCAGTTAGTATTCATAATAAAGTGAAAAAAGATGTTTCTAAAAATGTAGTAGCGCTGCTACCTGGAACCAACAGGAACGATGAGTATATAATTTATTCGGCGCATTGGGATCATCTTGGAATTGGAAGACCCGTGAATGGGGATTCTATTTATAATGGAGCAGTAGATAATGCTTCCGGAATTGCAGGTATGTTAGCAATTGCCGAAGCTTTTACAAAAGATAAAAAACTTGAAAGATCTGTTGTTTTTCTTGCGGTAACTGCGGAGGAGCAAGGCTTGTTGGGTTCTGAATATTATGCTTCCAATCCTATTTATCCGCCTGAGAAAACAGTGGCCAATATCAATATAGACGCGTTATCAAGCCCTGGACCGATGAAAGATCTTACTGTTACCGGTTATGGTCAATCTGAAATGGATGAATATGCCAAAGATGCTGCCGATAAACAAGGTAGATATATTATTCCTGATCCTGTTCCTGAAAAAGGCCATTTCTTTAGATCAGATCATTTCAGCTTTGCGAAAATCGGTATTCCAGCTCTTTATGCCAGCGGTACTTACGAAGATTTTGCTCACGGTAAAGATTTTGTAAAGAAGAGAAATGAAGATTATGAAAAGAATAAATATCATCAACCTTCAGATGAATATGACACCGATACTTTTGTATTAAGCGGAATACAGTTCGATGCGCAACTTTTGTATACCATTGGAAAAAAATTGGCCAATGAGAATTATTTCCCTAAGTGGTATGATGATAGCGAGTTTAAAGCTGCAAGACAAACAGATAAAAATTGATTGAGCCTGAGTTTTTTAATTTGTCATCCGGACCAACGGTGAGATCTTAAAGGAATAGAATGTTTCTAGGATAAAAGAGATTTCTCAGTCGCCAAAATGCTCTTTCGAAATGACAATTGGTTGAGCTCGATTTTTCTAATTTGTCATCTCGACCATCGGGAGAGATCTCAATGGAATTAGATTTTTGTATTTACGCAGAGATTTCTCAGTCGCGAAAAGGCTCTTTTGAAATGACATTTGTAATAATTTTACTCGTTTGTCATCTCGACCATCGGGAGAGATCTCAATGGACTTGGATTTTTATATTAAAGCAGAGATTTCTCAGTCGCAAAAAGCTCCTTCGAAATGACAATCTTTGAAGGGTGGTTTTTATAGCCTGTCATCTCGACCAACGGGAGAGATCTCAATGGAACTCGATGTTTCATTTAATAAGAGATTTCTCAGTCGCGAAAAGGCTCCTTCGAAATGACACCTTTAAAGGTGTTATAAATTCTGCAAGGGATAGCAGCGGTAGCTCCCATTTGATTGAAAAGAGAATGGGACTTTAGCGGATAGCCCGACCGCCACGCTTTTTGGTGTGGCGGATGCAGCCAAAGAAAAAGGGCCAACATTGCTGCGGCCCTTTTCTAATTCCAACTTAAAATCTTACCAGATCTTAACTCGGTTTTCCGGCTTCACATACATTTTATCTCCTTCTTTAATATCGAAAGCTTCGTAAAAAGCATCGATGTTTTGAAGTGGCACATAGGCACGATACATTCCTGGAGAATGTGGATCGGTTTTAATTCTATTTCTTAAAGCTTCATCTCTCATTTTGGTTCTCCAAACGGTTGCCCAAGAAAGGAAGAAACGCTGCTCTGGTGTAAATCCATCTTTTTCTCCTGGATTTCCATGCTCTTTTAAGTGCATTTGCAGTCCGTCGAAAGCGGCATTTACACCACCAAGATCTCCAATATTCTCACCTAGAGTAAATTTCCCATTGATGTACACACTGTCTAATACTTGAATAGCGCTGTATTGATCTGCTAAAGCAGTTCCAAGACCTTCAAAAGAAGTAAGATCTTTATCGCTCCACCAGTTGTTCAAGTTTCCTTCAGCATCAAATCTAGATCCGCTATCATCAAATCCGTGCGAGATCTCATGTCCTATTACCGCTCCAATTCCACCGTAATTTACAGCAGCATCTGCTTTATAATCGTAAAAAGGTGGTTGAAGAATAGCAGCTGGGAACACAATTTCATTGTAGCTTGGATTGTAATAAGCATTTACAATTTGAGGAGCCATAAACCATTCTGTCTTGTCTACTGGCGTTCCTAATTTTGCCATATCTTCTTTCACATTCCATTTAGCTGCATTCAGCATATTTTGAAAGAAAGATCCTTTTCCGTCTTTTGGATTAGTAATTTCTAAAGAGCTGTAATCTTTCCACTCATCTGGATATCCTACTTTAATGGTTGTAGTTGCCAGTTTTTGTTTCGCTTTTGTCTTAGTGCTATCGCTCATCCAGGTTAGATTATCTATTCTAACTTTGTATGCTTCTATAATATTAGCGATCATTTCCTGCGCTTTTTTCTTAGCTTCTGGCGGGAAATTCTCTTCCACATATAATTTACCTAGGGCTTCTCCCAATGTTCCGTTCACGGTTTGTAATGCACGTTCTTTAAGAGGGCGTTGCTCTTTAGCACCTTGTAAAGTTTTATCGTAGAAGTTCCAGTTGGTTTGCTCTATTTCCATGCTTAAGGCAGAAGCCGCATCATTTAATAGATTCCATCTTAAATAGGTTTTCCAATCTGCAACCTTATTAGATACAAAAGTTTTTTGCAATGCATCCATATATTTAGGCTGAGCTACAATTATAGTATCTACAGAAGAAGCGCCAATAGCATCTAAATATTTTTTCCAGTCTAATGCTGAAACTCTTTTTTGCAATTGCGCTACAGACATAGGATTATAGCTCTTTCTAGCATCTCTACGGTCTACTTTATCCATTTGAGGTGTAGCTAAACTAGTTTCGAAAGCCAAAATAATTTCTGCACTCTTTTTAGCATCTGCTTCAGAATCTCCTAAATACTGCAACATTTCGGTGATATACTTCTTGTAGTTCTCACGAGTTTCCTTGGTACTCGCATCCTTTTCTATATAATAATCTCTGTCTGGTAAACCTAAACCTGAAGGATACAGATATGCTGCGTTGGCATTACTGTCTTTTGCATCTGCACGTACTCCAAATGCAAAGAAACCACCTCCGCCATATTCTTGCATTTCGGTAAGATATGCTTGAAGGTCCTGCTTGTTCTGGATAGCATTAATTTTTTCTAAGTATGGAGTTAATGGTTCAACGCCATTCTTATTTCTAGCTACTGTATCCATAATACTTTGATACAAGTAAACAGCTTTTGCCTGATCGCTTTTGGCGTCCAGATCTTTATTTTTAGATGCTTTTTCCAATAAAGCCAAAGCATCCTCATCGGTTTTTTTTCTAAGTTCATTAAAACTTCCCCAAGTAGTGTATTCATCTGGGATCTCGGTAGAATCTGCCCAAGTACCATTTACATACCTAAAGAAATCTTCTTTTGGACTCATAGTAGTGTCCATGAATGCCAAATTGATCCCTCTGGATTCTTCTTTAACTTCCACTTTTTTATCGTCACTTTTACATCCGGTAACTACCGTTGCTGCCAATGCCGATAAAATAAATGCATTTGTTATTTTCTTCATAAAATAAAATAAATTAATTTTTGTGGCGCTAAAATACTAAAAAGTAGCAGATTAAAAGTTAAAAATCTTGCATCATCGAAACTGGTAGCTATTGCAAATTATGTAACCTGGAATTTTTAATTGGAGCTCTGTAATTTTGAAGTTAGAAGGCTATCCGTTTGCTTTTTTAAAGCAGTAACTTCAGTCACATTATCATTTGGAATAGCGATAGATAGTACATAATGTTTCACTTTCCAGGTGTCTCCTACTTTTTGCATTACACCAGAACCTCTACAAATTCCCATTTGAGTGCTTAATAACTCATCGAACCAAGCAAGATCGCTGTTATCTTGGATATAAATATTTCGATCTAAAGTTGTAAAACTCCAAGCTTTTCCTTTATAAAAATAAGGCTTGGCAAATTCACGAAACTCTTTATTTTGCCAGTTTTCCATAGCATCGGTCCCAATGAATACTCCATCTGTGGTCATTAATCCAAAATAATCTTCAAAATTTGCAGTAGCAGCTGCCTTATGCCAATCTTCTAATGATTTATTAATTTCCTTTTTAATTTCGGCTTCAGGAATCATTTCTTGCTCCTTTACTACCTTCAATTTTTCATTTTCTTTTTCAGAAGAAGATTGATTACAGGAAATAAATGCTAGTAATAAGAGAAGTGCTAATTTTTTCATGATTCAAGTTGATTTTAGTTGAAGCTTATATGGAATTCCGGTTCCTTTGAAGTTTAGGCGGTAACTTTTTATTTAGTCCATTCTTTAATTTAGGTTTAGGTTTTTGCAATGGGGCATCATTATCTATTGCGTCTAATTCCTCTTCGAACTGTTCCAAAGTTTTTAAGAAAAGTTCGTTCAACTGAATTTTGAAATTGTTGAATTCGGCTGGAATTTCTTGAGCTGTTTTAGCAATTTCATCTGGATTTACAATTCGCTTTTCAGCCAATTGCTGAAGGATCTTTGCTTTTGTGACTAAAACCCCAAGTCTGGCTTCCACGGCATTCGATTGTAAAGCAGGAGGAAGGGTTTCTTTTAAGGACTGCATGATCTCTGTAATTGGAGTGGCATTGGAAACAACGTCATTCAAGGTGTAACTGTTGAAATTTTCAATTTCGCTTTGTGCTGTTATATAGGCTAACCATTCTGTAGTGATCTCTTGTGCTTCTGGTAAAAGAATCACTCTTTCTTTAGTGATTTCCAACTTTTGCTTTAAGGCCGAAACTATTTCCTTATTTGATGAATTTTGAGAATCGACTGGTTTATTTTCTCCGCATCCAACAAATAGGATTAATAGAACAATCCAGAAAAAGCTTTTCATAGGCTAAATTTAATAAACAAAGTTAATGAAAAACCCTTGCTAAAAAAGACTACTCTATAGATGTGGGAATTAACCTCCTTTTTTAGATAGAATGTTATAGCATCATGTCTGAAATGGATATATTTGCGCTGTAAAATTGATAGAATGAATTCAGAAAAAATATTGATCATTGGTGCTTCAGGTCAGATTGGAAGTGAATTGGCAATGAGACTGCGTGAATTGCACGGAAATGATAATGTAATTGCAAGTGATATAAAAGAAGGAAGCGACGAGCTAATGACAAGCGGTCCTTTCGAGAAAATGGATGCTACAGATGGTGATGGCATTGCAAACCTTATAGACAAACATGAGGTTACAGTTGTTTATTTAATGGCTGCCATGTTGAGTGCCACTGGGGAGAAAATGCCAATGAAAGCATGGAATTTAAATATGGATTCGCTATTCGTAATCTTAAACCTTGCTAAGGATAAAAAGATAAAAAAGGTGTTCTGGCCATCTAGTATTGCCGTTTTTGGACCAAGTACTCCAAAAAATGACACTCCGCAAACAACCGTTATGGAACCTACAACGGTTTATGGAATTAGTAAGCAAACTGGGGAACGCTGGTGCGAGTATTTCTTTAATAAATTTGGCGTAGATGTAAGAAGCATTAGATATCCTGGAATAATTAGTTACAAGACCTTACCTGGTGGTGGAACTACAGATTATGCGATTGAGATATTCCATGAAGCATTACGAACTGGAAAATATACTTCCTTTTTGAGTGAAGAAACAGCCTTACCAATGATGTATATGGAAGATGCCATTAAAGCTACTATAGATATAATGAACGAACCGGCAGAAAGGGTCAAAGTGAGATCTTCTTATAATTTATCTGCCATGAGCTTTACACCAAAAGAGTTGGCTGAAGCAATTAAAAAAGAGATACCAGAATTTGAAATAGATTATAAGCCAGACTTTAGACAAGCAATTGCAGATTCTTGGCCAAGTAGTATAGATGACAGTGCTGCGAGAGCAGATTGGAATTGGAAACATGAGTACGATCTTAAAAAACTTACTCAAACCATGCTGAATGGATTAAAAGAGTCCCTTTCCTTTGAAAACAAGTAATAAAAAAACCCGTCTAAATTAATTTAGACGGGTTTTTACATCTTCGAATTAAATATAAAAATATATTAATCGTGGATCAAACGTACTTGAGCAGCCGTAAGTCCTTTTCTTCCTTCTTCTTCAACGTACTCAACTTTGTCACCTTCATTTAATGACTCTCCATTAAGACCTGTAACGTGTACGAAAATGTCTCTTCCCGTGTCGTCGTTTGTAATGAATCCGTATCCTTTAGACTCATTGAAAAATTTAACTGTACCTTCCATTGTAATAAAATAAAAATTAATAAAGAACAAACTTACATAATATTATTTATCCTATTAACCCATATACTAATATTTTTTAACCTTATTAATTATATGTTGTTTAATCTATGTCTCTATCTCTCATTCTATCCATATTTTCCTTAGTAAGAGTGTAATCGCTTAATTTTTTGCCATTCCATCTTACATATAAAAAAATGGGCATCAGGATAAAAGCACTGCTAAGAACCGCAATTCCTATTATTCGATCTCCTAAAAGCATATCGTTATTCATTCTATAATAGAACCCAATTCCAATGGCGATAAATATAGAAATAGCCAAAATTTTAATTACAATTTTCATGATTACACAGTTACTTCAATTAATTTCTGTCTATAGGCAGTGAGCAGTTTAGACTTAGAAACAAAACCTATATATTTCTCATTTTCTATCACTGGTAAATTCCATGCATCGCTATCTTGAAACTTTTTCATAATATCCTGCATATGGTCTTTTTTGATGTCTATAATTTCTGGAGCGCGCTGCATTAGTTCTTGTACAGATACTTTATCATACAATTCCCTATCGAACATAATAGGTCTAATATCATCTAAAAGAATGATCCCAACAAAATGCCCTTTTTTATCCAAAACCGGATATAGGTTTCTGGAAGATTTTATCACGCCTTTATGTATTACATCTCCCAAGGTCATATCTAACTTTAATTCTATAAAATTAGTCTCAACAACACCTCGAATATTCATTAAGGTTAAAACCGCCTTATCTTTATCATGGGTTAGTAGTTCTCCTTTCATCGCCAATTCCATAGTATACACAGAGTGTGGCTGAAATTGATTAGTTATCATATATGAGATGGTAGCCGTGATCATTAAAGGTACAAAAAGTCCATAACCTCCTGTCAATTCTGCTATCAAGAAAATTGCAGTAAGAGGGGCGTGAAGTACTCCCGCCATTAGCCCAGCCATTCCAACCAAGGTAAAGCTGCTTACAGAAATAGGATCTTTTAGAAGTCCTAAATTATTTACGAAAAGCGCGAAACCATGGCCCATAGCACTTCCCATAAAAAGTACAGGAGCAAATATCCCACCTATTCCTCCTGCTCCAAAGGTTAGCGAAGTTGCTATGATCTTAAATATAACTAGTCCCGCTAAAAGCGCTATTACCACCCAAATATTTCCCAAATAATCATTAAAGAAATTGGTGCCTAAAGCTTCTAAATAATTTTCTGTAAGTAAATTGTTTATTACGTTATAGCCTTCTCCATATAAGGGCGGAATCATAAATATGATAATTCCCAGTCCAATTCCACCAATCAATAAACGTTTAAAAGGGCTGCCTATTTTTTTGAATAATTCATTCATTTTGAAATAAACACTAGTGAAATACATAGAACATAAAGAGGCCAATATTCCTAAAATTATATAAAAGGGCACTTCTGAAATGATGAATTTATCCTTCAGCTGAAATGGTAGAATAATATCTGATCCGAAGAAAAAATAGGAGGTAAGTATAGCTGAAACCGAAGCTATAAGTAAAGGCAGCATCGATACTAAGGTTAGATCTAAACTAAAAACTTCTATAGCAAAAATAATTGCTGCAATTGGAGCTTTAAAGATAGAGGACATTGCACCTGCTGCCGCACAACCAATAAGAAGTGTACGCGAGGTCTGATTCATTTGAAAGACCCTAGAAATATTGGATCCCAGAGATGCCCCGGTAGCTACCGTTGGTCCCTCCAATCCAACAGAACCTCCAAATCCTACAGTTAATGGGGCTGTTATCATGGAAGCATACATTTGGAAAGGACGCATGATCCCTTTTTTCTTTGAAATGGCGTAAAGGGTAGAAGGTATTCCATGCCCAATTTTTTTACTTAATCCATATTTAATAATAAGTAAGGTTAAGGCTAAACCAATAATTGGGAATATAAAATAGAAAGCATGGTGGGCATTTGCAATAAATTTACCTTCCAGCAACTCTTGCATAAAGTGTGTTAGGTTTTTAATAATAACTGCGCCAATACCACTGGCAAAACCCACTACGGCACTTAATATTAAAATAAATTGATGTTGGGTAAGATTATTAGTCTTCCAATCTATGAACTTTTGTAAACCAGGAATGGCTTTTGGAAACATCCAGGAGGTTGTTTTAAATAAAATTAAAGCGAAAACGTAAAATCAATATATAGAGTATAGCTTGCTATAAGTAAGAAGTTGAATACTTCTGTTATTTAAAAGCAAGCTAATATTATTATTTATTCAATAACCTTTAAATGTAGCTCATTAAGCTGTGCATTGTCTAGTTTTGCGGGAGCATCAATCATAATATCACGTCCCGAATTATTCTTAGGAAATGCAATGAAATCTCTTATAGTCTCTTGACCGCCTAAGATAGCCACCAATCTATCAAAGCCAAAGGCGATTCCTCCGTGTGGTGGCGCGCCATATTGAAATGCATCCATTAAGAATCCGAATTGTGCTTTTGCTTCTTCTGGAGTAAAGCCTAAATAATCGAACATCATGGCTTGGGTTGCCTTGTCATGAATTCTAATAGAACCTCCACCAATTTCATTTCCATTCATTACTAAATCATACGCGTTAGCTCTTACGGCCCCAGGATTTGTTTCCAGCAATTTAATATCTTCTGGTTTTGGAGAAGTAAATGGGTGGTGCATTGCGTGATATCTTTTTGTGTCCTCATCCCATTCCAATAATGGGAAATCTACAACCCATAATGGGGCGAATTCGGCTGAATTTCTCAAACCAAGTTCTGTTGCAAGATGCATTCTTAGAGCACTAAGTTGTGTTCTGGTATAATGTGCATATCCAGACATCACTAGAATTAAATCTCCCGGAGTTGCTCCAGTAGCTTCTGCCCATGCTTTAAGATCTTCTTCAGAGTAGAATTTATCTACTGAAGATTTAAGTGTACGATCTGTATTATATTTGGCCCAAACCAATCCGGTTGCACCAATTTGAGGACGCTTCACCCATTCTATAAGTTGGTCTAATTGTTTTCTGGTGTATTCTGAAGCTCCCGGAACAGCGATTCCAACAATAAGTTCTTGTTGATCGAATACATTGAAACCTTTATTTTTCGCTAATTCATTAAGCTCGGCAAATTCCATCCCAAATCGAATGTCTGGTTTGTCATTTCCATATTTTTTCATAGCATCTGCATAGGTCATTCTTGGAAAATCTCCTATTTCAATACCTTTGATCTCTTTAAGTAAAAATCTGGTTAACCCTTCAAAGATATTCAAGATATCTTCTTGCTCTACAAAAGCCATTTCACAGTCTATTTGTGTGAATTCCGGCTGTCTGTCTGCTCTAAGATCTTCATCCCTAAAACATTTCACGATCTGGAAATACTTATCCATACCTCCAACCATTAGCAATTGCTTAAAGGTTTGTGGGGATTGTGGCAAGGCATAAAATTGGCCTTCATTCATTCTACTTGGCACCACAAAATCTCTTGCGCCTTCTGGAGTAGATTTTATTAAATAAGGAGTTTCAACTTCTATAAATCCAGCTTCAGATAGAAAATTCCTCACCTTCATTCCAACTTTATGGCGAAACATCAGGTTTTCCTTTACCGGATTTCTACGAATATCCAGGTATCTGTATTTCATTCTGAGCTCTTCGCCGCCATCGGTTTCATTTTCAATAGTAAAAGGTGGCGTAAGAGAAGCGTTTAAGATCTCAAATTTGGTAACCAAGATCTCAATATCTCCTGTTGGAAGTTGTGGATTTTTAGATTCGCGTTCGATCACTTTTCCGGTAACCTGGATCACAAATTCACGACCTAATTGTGCCGCTTTCTCCATCATTTCTGAAGGAGTACGTTCTTCATCAAAAATCAATTGCGTAACGCCATATCGGTCCCTAAGATCTACCCAGATCATAAATCCTTTATTTCTGGTTTTCTGAACCCATCCCGCTAGGGTTACTTCTTCATTTATATGGCTTGCTCTTAGTTCACCACAAGTATGACTTCTATACATAACGCACTGTTGAATTTAGGTTTGCAAAAGTATGAAGAACTGCTGGTTTCTTTAAGAATTTAAATATAAAATTAGCGATGATTAAAATATCAAGACATTTTTTTAATCGTAAAAACCCGAAACTTTTAGTCTCGGGTTTTTGAAATTATTTATTTTATTAATTAAGTTGTGGCAAGTTCTTCTTTTTCTCGTGCTTTTCTTTCAGCCCGTTGCTTTCTTTTATCTGAAAATCTAACTTTAGCCCTGTTAACCAGATAGAACATTACAGGAACTACTATAAGTGTTAAGAAAGTAGCGAATATAAGTCCGAAGATCACTGTCCATGCTAATGGTCCCCAGAAAATTACGTTATCTCCTCCAATATAAATTGCAGGATCATAATCTGTAAATAAACCAAAGAAATCTATGTTAAATCCAACTGCTAGAGGAATAAGTCCAAGCACTGTAGTAATTGCAGTTAATAATACTGGACGCAAACGAGATCTCCCACCTTCAACTATTAAATCGAAATATTGTTCTCTAGTTAATAAGTCATCTTCCTCCATTTCAAGTTCCAGCTTTCTTCTGTCTATTAAAATTTGGGTATAGTCAATTAACACAATAGCATTGTTTACTACAATACCTGCAAGAGAAATGATTCCCATCATCGTCATGATGATCACAAAATCCATTTGAAAAATCACTAATCCCAAAAATACTCCTGCTAAACTAAGTACAATAGCCATTAAAATAATTATAGGTTTAGAAACTGAATTGAATTGTCCTACTAAAATTAATAAAATACCTCCCATAGCATAGAATAAAGCCATTAAAAGGAAATTCATATTTTCTTCTTGTTTCTCTTGTTCTCCTGTAAATGCATAGGTGATCTCTTGCGGAGTTTCATAACCTTCTAATTCCGCTTTTAATTCGGTAACAAGCTCGGTAGGATTATAACCTCCTAAAACATTCGAGTAAACCGTAATCACTCGTTTTAAATCTCTACGTTTTATAGAACTAAATGAAGCTGTATTGTTTTTGGAAATTAAAGAGGAAATTGGCACCTGGATTAATTTTCCTTGATTATCTCTAAAAGTAACTGGCTGATTGAACAAAGCACTTTCGTCGTGTCTATATTTATCTGCAAATCTTACATTAATCTCATAATCATCGTCCCCTTCTTTATAAGTAGATATTTCTTCCCCATAAATAGCTCTTCTTAAAGTTTGGCCAACGTTTGCTGTAGAAACCCCAAGTTGTCCAGCTTTTTCACGATCTACTTTTATTTCCATTTCTGGCTTTGCCTTATTTACATCTATTTTAAGTTCTTCTATACCTGCGACATTTAGCGTTTCTATGTGGGCTCTCATCTTTTCCGCTTCCTTAAGCATCTCATCATAGTTTTCTCCCTTCAATTCAATATTTATGGGGTATCCAGATGGAGGGCCAGCAGCATCTTTTTCAACAATTATAGAAGCTCCAGGAAATCCTTTAACGGCATCTCTAACTTCAGAAAGAACGATACTACTTTTTACCCCTCTTCTTAATTTAAAGTCGCGCATAGAAAGGGTGACCTTTCCTTTTTGTGGCATTTCATTTGCCTGACCTGCATCTGTTTGAGGGTTTCCAGCTCCTTGCCCAACTTGAGAAATTGCAGATTCTACCATATAATTGTAACCATCTTTATCTTCATATTTTTTAATAGCTTCAAATATTCTATTTTCTACTTTCTTGGTGAGTTCGTTGGTCTTTTCTATATCTGTTCCTTCAGGATATTCAATATAAGTGATTATCTGATTTGGTTCATTTTCAGGAAAAAATAGCACCTTAGGCCGCACCAAACCAACAAGAACAAAAGATAAAATTAGTAGGATGAAGGTTCCGAAGAAGAAATAATAGGCCTTTTTTCCTCGTAAAGCGAATTTTAAAATTCCCTCATAAAAATTTTCGAATTTTTTTAATGCTTTGAATTGAAAATAGTCTACTGCCCCCGCAAGGAAGTATTTATAAACCCATAGCATAATTGCCGCTAAAATACTTAAGTTTCCTATTCCGCGTAGTGCTCCAGAGTCTGTAGCAAATCCAGCGATGAGCATTATAAGACCGATTCCTCCTATAATTAAACTCCATCTTATAAGAATCTTTTTAGTTAAGGATTCTTCTTCAGTTTTCATGAATTTAGAAGTAAGCATTGCATTAATGATCAATGCTACAAATAGGGAAGACCCAAGGACTACAGAAAGAGTGATAGGGAAATAGATCATAAATTTTCCAATGGTGCCGGGCCATAATCCCAAGGGGAAAAAGGCTGCGAGAGTTGTTGCGGTAGAAGCAATGATAGGCCATGCTATTTCACCCATTCCTTGTTTTGCAGCTTTCATTCTTGGCATTCCTTGGCTCATAAGAGAATAAACATTCTCTACCACTACAATTCCATTGTCTACGAGCATTCCTAGTCCCATAACCAATCCAAATAACACCATAGTATTAAGTGTGAATCCTAATGAAGAAAGGATAAAGAGAGAGAGAAGCATAGAGAGCGGAATTGCAAATCCTACAAAAAGGGCATTTCTAAACCCAAGGAAAAACATTAAAATCAATACTACCAGAATTACCCCAAATATGATATTGTTCACAAGGTCGTCTACTTGGTTTTGAGTTTTAATAGACTGGTCGTTGGTTAACGAAACATTTAATTGCTCAGGCAAATAAGTGTCTTGTTCTTTTTTAATTAATTCTTTGATCTGCTCAACGGCTTCAATCATATTTTTTCCTGCACGCTTTTTTACATCAAGCATTACTACAGGTTCCCCAGATTCTCTGGCGTAAGTAGTAGGTTCTTTCTCTTTAAATTTAATAGTTGCAATATCTTTTAAGAAAATTATGCCGCCGTCTCTTTTAACAACTACATTTTCTAGCTCTTTAGGATCTTCTATTTCACCAATAATCCTAATATTCTTTTCTACTCCATTACTGCTTACATTTCCACCGGATATAGTATTGTTCTCGCTTCTTACGGCATTAATAATGTCGTTAAAACTTACTACAGAAGCAGACATTTTGTAAACATCTACAGCAATTTCAATTTCCATTTCTTCTGCACCACGAATACTAGCTTCTTTAATTTGTGGTAGTATTTCAATCTTATCTTGAAGATATTCAGCATAATCCTTAAGCGTTTGTACTGGATAGTCTCCTGTTAAATTGATGTTTAGGATAGGTTGTTCTTCAGAAATGTTAAGATCGAAAACATTTGGCTCTACCTTGGCTCCATTATCTAAAGTTGGCCAAGTAGTAGCAGATTTTACCTGATCTACCTTGTCTTTAATAAGCTGTTTTGCAACAGGAATTTCTACATCTTCTTCAAATTCTACAATTACCATAGAATAATCCTGAAGCGTTGTAGAACTAATTTCTTTTACTCCACCAACATTGTTAAATTCTTGTTCTAAAGGTTCTGTAATAAATTTTTCTACATCTTCTGCAGAGTTTCCTGGGTTGATAGAACTTATATAAATTTTGGTTTCAATTATTTCCGGAAATGCCTCTCTGGGCATGCTGTAATAAGAAAATATACCAAGAAATAGGATAATAACAATAATAACATAAACAGTCATTTTATTGTCTATTGCCCAAGAGGATATTCCAAATTCTTTAAACGGATTTTTGCTCATCTTGAATTATTTCTTATTTATTAGTAGTTACTCGTTGGCCATCTCTAATGCTTTTTGCACCTTCAATAATAACGGTATCTCCGGAGTTGATCCCACTTTTTACCTCAATTTTATTTTTGGAGGTATAGCCCAATTCTAAAATTACCTTTCTGGCAATTCCAATTGAATCGTTCTCAGCTTCATAAATAAAGGCAATGGTTTCTCCCTTAGAATTTTCCTGAAGGATGTTTGCTGGAATGGAAATCGTTCTCTCGGTAGAATAATCGTTTACTTGAACCGTTGCTATTAAATTTGGTTTTACAAAACCATCTTTATTTGGGATTTCTATTTCAACATCAAAAGTTCTATTTGCGGGATTAATGTAATTGCCAACTTGGCGCACTATCCCTTTAAAAGTTTGCCCTATCGAAGCTAGATTTACACTAACGGTAGTTCCCTTTTTCACAGTTCTAGTATAGTTTTCTGGAATAGATGCTTTAACATACATGTTATCTAGATTCACTAACCTAATAACTTCTGTTTGTCCCTGATTAACAACTTGGCCTTGATCTGCAATAATATTATCTACCACTCCGCTAAAAGGTGCAGTAATAACAGTTTTGGATAATTGAGACCTTAACTGGTTTGTGGCATTTTTAGTCGCTTCGTAATTGGTCTTTGCTTCTAAAAACTGAATTTCTGATCCAATTTTTTGGTCCCACAAACGCTGCTGTCTCTCAAAGGTAGTTTTTGCAAGTGCCATTTGGGTTTCTTGTTGAGCTACTTGGCTAGATAAACCACCGTCGTCTATACTTGCTAATCGCTGACCTTTAGTTACCTTTTGGCCTGGTTTTACATAAACCCTCGTTAAAACACCAGAATATTCAGGATATAAAATAATGTTCTGATCTGTTTCTACGTTTCCCTGCACTTCTATAAAGTGATTAAAAACGGTGTCTTTTACAACTTGTGTAGTGACTAGAACTGCTTTGTCATCTTTTTCTTCGCCTTGTATATAGGCATTTAATTTATCGATGTCTTCTCGAAGAGATTTTTGTTGTAGGTTTAATTCCCCTTTTTTAGCCTTGATAGCTTTAAGGTCTCCTCCTTCTAATAAAGAATCTACAGATTCTGATTTCCCTCGACAGGAAACAACTAAAAGAGTAATGGTTAAAATGTATAATAGCTTTTTCATATTTTGAAATTGAAGGAAATTAATTTTCTTTTGAATATTTTGTTGTGTCTAATAGCGTCTCTAAAGCAGATTTATTGGTAATTACCTCCAACATTGCTTGTAAATATTCTTGTTGTGCTCTATACAGCTGTCTCTGTGCATCACTAAGGTCGAAACTGGAAGAAAGCCCTTCCAAAAATTTCACCTGATTTTTATTTTCTACGCGCTGTGCCAGTTCTAAACTTTTACTCTTGTTCGCGTAATTCTCCAAGCTGAAGCTGTAATCATTCTTAGCCGATTGTATGTCTAGCGCCACTTGATTTTTGGTGTATTCTAATTGAACTAAGGATTGTTCGTATTGAATTTGTTTTTGTGCAGTTTTAGCACTTCTCATCCCACTACTAAAAATGGGCACATCTAAACTCAAACCAAGAATAGATTGATCATAATAAATTTGATCGTTAGTAAAAAAGCTGAAACGTTCGCTATTTCCTTGCGCCCCGTAGTTAAGAAAAGCACTTAGTCTAGGTAATGCCTTACTCTTTTCCAGTCTTACCAAAGTTGCTGCTTGGTTACTTTGGTCTTCGACCAGTCTATAATCTATGTTATCTTCTATAGAAATTTCCTTGCTTAATATTTGAAGATCAAAGTTTTCCATGCTTAATTGGGCAAGGTTATCTATTACAGCAATTATAGTTTCCACCGGAATTCCCATGCTTACCTTTAGCATATCGTAGGCGATAACTTCCATTCTTAAAGCATTCTTTAAGTTGGTCTCTAAACCTAAAGAAGTAATCTCTAATTGTTCTACCGCTTCTTCCTCAATCAAGCCATTTTCAAAGGTTTTACGAGTATCATTGAGATTTTTCTGAATAGTTTTGAGGTTTAATTTTGAAATTTCAACGCTTTCTCTAGCTAATAATACATTAGCATATGCACTGGTGATAGTCTTTTTTACTTCGAGATCTGTTTTCACCTTTGCATTTTCAGTAATTTGAAGCAGTGTTTTTACAGATTGAAGTCCTACTATATAAGAACCATCGAATATTAGCTGATTCCATGTAGCAGTTGCAGAAAGATTTTGCTTGGTCCCAAAAGTAACAGGCACAAATGTTCCCGGAGTTCCACCAGTAATCTCTGCAGGTAGTAAGGTTACAGGTTGCATTATATTATTCCGATATTCTGCATTCCCGCTAATTTGAGGCAGACCTTGAGAGATGATCTCCCACTTTTGTTTTAATGCGATGGCCACATCTTGACGTGCAATTTCAGAATTATAGCTATGCTGTAAACCATAGGCAATTGCTTCTTCCAATGTAAAAGCTTTAGGCGTAGTTGTAGGCTCTTCCTGAGCTTGGGCAAAGGCAGCTAACTGTAGAAAAAATATAAAAAAGATCTTTTTCATTAGTTGTTAGAATGTGTTTGGTTTAATAATGTGCTCAAGGTTTTTAGCCCTTTTTCAGTTACGATTGCTCTTAAATGGTATTCCAAGAAATTTTCTAATAATTGATTATGGGAATATTTTTCCAGTGTGAAATGGTATTCGTCTTTTATCCCCATCATTCCAACAAAATAGATCTTACTTGTGAAATCTAAAGGAATATTATCACGATATAATTTATCTTCAATTCCTTTCTTAAGGTTCTTAACAACGCAACCTTGCATGAGTTGTAGATGATTTTTCTGAACCAAATTAAAGACCTTGGGATAGTATTTTTTGAGCTGAAATTGTGGTGAAGATTTATTATCTTTTAAATGCTTCATGGCGAAGTTCTTTATTTCAAAGAGTTCTACTATGGCATTCTGTTCCTGACTAATAATAGTCTCTATCCCACAAGATATTTGCGATAAAATATGAAGTGTGCTAGCTTCAACTAACTTTGCCTTAGTAGAGAAATGTGAGTAAATGGTTTTTTTG
>JBBSVD010000044.1:0-17160 GCA_038233835.1 Flavobacteriales bacterium
ATTGTTTATTGTTTATTGTTTATTGTAAAATTAGCTCAAATTCTTTTTTACCAACGTAGAAATTGTTTTTCCATCTGCTTTTCCTGCAAGTTCCTGAGATGCCATTCCCATTACTTTTCCCATATCCTTCATACCTTCAGCTCCAGTTTTAGCTATTATATCCTTCACTATAACTTCAACTTCAGCTTCACTTAATTGCGCAGGCAAAAATTGTTCTATAACAGCAGCTTGTTCTAATTCTGGTTTTGCAAGATCTTCTCTATTTTGTTCGGTATAAATAGCAGCGCTATCTTTTCTTTGCTTCACTAGTTTCTGCAACAACTTTAATTCTGCATCTTCAGAAATTTCCTCTTTAGAGCCATTCTCAGTTTGAGCTAATAAAATTCCACTTTTAATAGCGCGAAGTGCCTCCAATTTTACCGCATCTTTTGCACGCATTGCTGCCTTTAATTCGGTCATTACATTTTCTTGTAAGCTCATATTAGTAGTGTGTTTAACGGGACACCGAAGTTAAAAAATAAAACCTGAAATTCGTGGGGGAATTTCAGGTTTATTGTTGGGATAAAATTAAGCTTAATCTACATTATCATGCAGAAAGGAATTGTTACTTCTAAACTTAAGCTCGTCACTATCGCCGCCTAAAGTGGTTCTAGAAAGTTTTTCTTCTGCTTTTCGTGAACTATCAAGATCTATACCAGCACGCTTATATGCAGGTTGTTTTTCAATTTCATCAATTTGAGCAGCATTGCTTCTAAACTTATAATTGAATTCCTTCATTTTAGCCCTTCTTTCTGCGGCTCTTTCTATTAAGCCTTCAGAAATAGGATTGTCAAAAGGGTCGTGTTCTTCATCATGCGCAGGTCTTTTAGTTGGCTCAGGAGCTACGGTCTTCTTTTCAAAAACTATATCTTCCTCTTCTTCTTTTTTCTGAACTGGTTTCGACTTTTTAAGCATCTGTTCCACTTCCATGTAATCATCTAAACTATATCGCTTCACTCCCGTTGAAGAATTCTCTGTTACAGGAATAATTTCAATAGGCTCATTAACTTCCATATCTAATGTATGGTCATTTAGATCATGAACTATTTTGGTATTCGCCGGTTTTTCAGATTCAAAAGACTTAGAAGATTCTTTTGGAGCGGAAGCTTCAGGTTTAGATTTTTCCTGATTAGGATTTATTGGAAAATCGAAAGTGAACATAAATTGATCTTGAGCATCGTCTTGATCTTCTTTAATTTCTTGCTTCTCTAGATTATTTATTTTAGCTGAAGTATCGGTGATAATAAAATCGTCTTCTTTATAAGAAACAACTTCATAATCTACATCCATAATTCTTGCACTAGGCGGAGTGCTTAAGTTTTCTTTATTCTGCGGAGTTTTAGATTCCTCTTCCCCTAAGGTGTGTACTATCTTTTTTTCCTTAACCTCTTCTTGAGCTTCTTCTACAAATGCTGATCTCTGAAATTTGTTCTGACCAAAATTGTGTACTGCCCTTTGTTCATCCTCCAAGGTGTGGATGATCTTTTTAGTTTCGGTATTAACTATTTCATTCTGCTGCTCTACATTAAAACCCGTAGCGATAATTGTTACCGCTATTGCATCTTCTAAACTTTCATCTTCACCAACTCCCATTATAATGTTGGCACTATGTCCAGCTTCATTCTGAATATGATCGTTGATCTCACCAATTTCATCTATAGTGATCTCTTCTGAACCTGAAACGATCAATAACAACACATTCTGAGCTCCTTTAATTTTATTGTCATTCAACAACGGCGAATCCAAGGCTTTAATAATAGCATCATTTGCTCTACTTGCTCCAGATGCCGATGCAGATCCCATAATAGCAGTACCACTATTACTTAGAACTGTTTTTGCATCACGTAAATCGATGTTTTGAGTGTAATGATGAGTAATTACTTCTGCAATCCCTCTGGACGCAGTTGCTAATACCTCATCTGCTTTTGAAAACCCTGCTTTAAAACCAAGATTCCCATAGACTTCACGCAGTTTATTATTATTGATAACGATCAATGAGTCCACATGCCTTCTTAGGTTTTCTACCCCAAGTTGTGCTTGTTCATTTCTCATTTTCCCTTCAAACTGAAACGGAATAGTTACGATCCCCACAGTTAAAATATCCATTTCTTTTGCTTGTTTGGCAATTACAGGCGCAGCTCCTGTTCCAGTTCCTCCACCCATACCCGCAGTAATAAATACCATCTTTGTATTGGTACCAAGCATGCGTTTAATTTCCTCACTGCTTTCTATAGCTGCATTTTCACCAACTTTTGGATCTGCTCCTGCTCCTAAACCTTCTGTTAAGTGTACCCCTAACTGAATTTTATTTGGAACCGTGCTATTCTCCAAGGCCTGGGAATCTGTATTGCAAATAATAAAATCTACACCCTTGATGCCTTGCTGAAACATGTGATTAATGGCATTGCTACCACCCCCTCCTACTCCAATAACCTTAATCACGTTGGATTGGTTCTTAGGTAGATCAAATGAAATATTTCCGAATTCTGTACTGCTCATAAATCCTGTTTTACTGGTTCTATATTGTTATTCTGCGTTGTCTAAAAAATCTTTGAACTTCTCTGCCCACTTATCAAAAACACTTTTTTTAGGTGTGTTTGAAGATGTAGAGCCTTGGTCTTCTTGTTCATTCTCATCATCATCAATCTCAAAAGAATGTGTTCCTTCTTCAGCGATGATCTCTTTTTCTTCAGTTCCTGCTTGATTCCTATATTTTGCGCTTTTTTGCTCCAAACTATTTAATACCAAACCTACTGCGGTTGCATAAAGAGGACTGGTAGTTTCTGAATCGCTATCTCCTGCTAAATGCTCATTTGGATATCCAATTCTGGTATCCATTCCAGTAATATATTCTGCCAGTTGTTTTAAATGCTTCAACTGTGCTCCACCTCCGGTAATTACCATTCCAGCGATTAATTTCTTCTTCTGCTCCTCGTGCCCGTAGTTCTTAATTTCAAGATATACTTGCTCAATAATTTCTACTACACGGGCATGAATGATCTTGGAAAGATTTTTTAGGGTAATTTCCTTTGGCTCTCTTCCTCTTAATCCAGGAATAGAAACAATTTCGTTATCCTTATTTTCTCCAGGCCAAGCCGATCCAAATTTTATCTTTAATAATTCCGCTTGCTTTTCTATAATAGAACAGCCTTCCTTTATATCCTCTGTGATCACATTTCCACCAAACGGAATAACTGCCGTGTGCCGTATGATCCCATCTTTAAAAATGGCAAGATCTGTAGTTCCACCTCCTATATCGATAAGTGCCACCCCAGCTTCTTTTTCTTCCTGACTTAAAACAGCATTTGCGGAGGCTAATGGTTCTAAGGTTACTGCAGAAAGTTCCAACCCTGCGCTTTTTACACAACGCCCAATGTTTCTGATTGATGAAACCTGACCAACCACTACATGAAAATTAGCTTCCAACCTTCCACCATACATTCCGATAGGTTCTTTGATCTCAGCTTGGCCATCTACTTTAAATTCCTGTGGCAAAACATGAATGATCTCTTCTCCTGGTAACATCACCAATTTATGAACCTGATTGCAAAGTGTATAAATATCGTCACTATCAATAACCTCATCCGGGTTAGAACGAGTAATATAATCGCTGTGCTGTAAGCTTCTAATATGTTGTCCTGCAATACCAACAACTACTTCTTCTATTTTCAATCCTGAATCTGCTTCTGCTTCTTGTATTGCTTGTTGAATAGATTGTATTGTTTGGGTAATATTATTTACAACCCCACGGTGCACACCTAAACTTTTGGATTTTCCAATCCCGATGATCTCCATTTTTCCGTACTCATTCTTGCGTCCAATCATCGCCACGATCTTCGTGGTTCCAATATCTAGCCCTACTGCAATTTCGTTGTGTTCCATCCCTTATTTTTTAGTGCAAACAACTTGATTCCCAAATTGTAGATCCACCATTTTGTAAGTGTTTAATAATTTATCTTTAAGTGCCTTTTTGTAAAAGGCTTTAAAATTGTTGAATTTTACATCCATCTCCTCGATCTTTCCAAAAACAAGAATAAAATCTGCTTCTCTTAGATCTAACTCATACAATCCACCTTTAGAACGAGTGATAGATGTGATATGTTCTGTTAAGAACTTATCTTTATTAATATAATCTACCAACGGAAAAATTTCCTCTACATCTGCTGGTAGCACATTAATTAGCACAGGCACTCTCGCGGAATAATTATTAGAGAGTGGCATTTTGCCTCCCTTTCTATCTAAATAAAATGAATTTATCCCCAAAACTCGGCCGATAGGGCGGCGTTGACTAATGCTTGTTTTTAAAATTCCATCTAGCGTAAGGAACACCTCTGCATTTTCAATCATTTCATGATTATTCAAAAGCGCTTCTACCCTATTCAAATCTAAAGTATCTTTACCTACGCTCGTTACTCCTATCTTATTTTGTATTAACAATTTATTAACCGTTTCTTCAGATACATACAGGTTTTCAAATTGAGTAAATTGTATTTCAATTTTATTCAATTTTCGATGCTTATTTCTCTTTTCGGCAAAGCCATAAAGAAAAATTACAAGCGCCAAAAGTAAGAAGCCTTTTATGTAATTATAATTAATTTTCATCCTTCAAATGTTTTTCCACTTTTAAGATCTCTTCTCCTATATCCCCAGCGCCCATCATAACCACAACAGTACTTCCTGAAGCATCTACTTCAGTAATGATCTCCTCTTTTAAAATTAATTTTTTATTGGGATTCTGAATTTTTTCCAATAACCATTTAGAAGTAATCCCTTCCATTGGAAGTTCTCTGGCAGGATAAATATCCAGTATTCTAACTTCGTCAAATTTACTAAGACTTATTGCGAAATCCTCGGCAAAATCCCTAGTTCTGCTAAATAAATGAGGTTGAAAAATTGCAAGCACCTTTTTTCCGGGATGCATTTCTCTAACCGCTTGATGCACAGCAGCAATTTCTGCAGGGTGATGCGCATAATCATCAATTAAAATACGATCCTCGGTTTTCAATCTATACGTAAACCGGCGTTTTACTCCTTTAAAACTATATAATGCTCTGGCAAGCTCATTGGTTGGGGAACCATATTGAATTGCGATTGCCAGAGCAGTTATAGCATTGAATAAATTATGCTTGCCGGGGAGATTAAACTTTAAATCGGTAATAATTGTTGTTGGGGTGATCAGATCGAAATGATAAGTTCCGTTCTTTACTTTAATATTTTTAGCAGAATAATCTGCATTGTCTTCAATTCCAATTGTTTTTCCAACTAGTGGCAATCCATTCTTTAAAAATAGAGTACCATCCTTAGGCACCAATGCGGCAAAATCTTCAAAAGATTCAATTAACTTTTCTGGAGCCCCATAAATATCTAAATGATCTGCATCCATAGATGTAATTGCAGCAATATTTGGAGATAGATTTAAAAATGATCTATCAAACTCATCCGCTTCAACTACCATAACCTCATTCCCATTAAGGATAAGATTACTTTGGATGTCTTCACTTATCCCTCCAAGAAAGGCGGTAACTTTTGCTCCAGTTTCTTTTAAAAGATGACCTAAGATTGCAGTGGTCGTTGTTTTTCCGTGTGTACCTGCAACTGCCAAAGTATAAATTCCCTGAGTAATTAGACCAAGCACTACTGCTCTTTTTTTAAGCTGAAATTCTTGCTTAATAAAATAGTTGTACTGTTTATGATCTTTAGGAATAGCTGGTGTATAAACTATAAGTGTGTTTTCCTTTTCTAAGAAATTATTGGGAACAGATTCAATTTCATCTTTATATACAACGTTTATACCTTCCTGCTCCAAGGTTTGTGTTAGTGGAGTTGAAGTTTTATCGTATCCGGAAACCTGCTTTCCTATAGCATGAAAATAACGAGCTAAAGCGCTCATTCCTATTCCGCCTATGCCGATAAAATAAAGATTGTCTATGTTTTTAAATTGATCCATTAACTATAATATTCCTTAAGTCGAGGTACGTATTATTTTTTCCATTTCATCTACAATTGCAGAGGTGGCTCCCGGCAATGCCAGTTTTTTAATATTTTCTGATAGATCCTTTCTAACCTTTTCTGAGTCCATCACTAACATAATAGTTTCAGAAAAATCCTTAGCCAAATCTGTTTCATTCAACACATAAGCAGCATTTTCATTAGCCACAGTTATTGCATTTTTAGCTTGATGATTCTCTGCGACATTTGGTGATGGTATAAATACTACTGGTTTTCCCACCAAACATAATTCTGAAACACTAATAGCTCCAGCTCTAGATACAATTACATCTGCCGCAGCATAAGCCAAATCCATTCTGCTTAGGAAAGCATGAGGTTGTACAAACTCATTATTAAATTTCTTGTATTCTTCATAATATAAAGAACCAGTTTGCCAAATTAGCTGGATCTCCTTTTTCTCAAACATATCTACAAAGGCTTCCATCAATTGGTTTATCCTTCTTGCACCAAGACTTCCGCCTAAAACCAAAAGTGTTTTTCTTTCTTTTTTCAGTTTGAAGAATTTTTGTCCTTCTTCTCTTTTTTCTGAAACATTCAATAAACCTTGACGTACCGGATTTCCCGTCAGAACTGTTTTTTCTAAAGGAAAATATCTACCTAAATCCTCATAAGCTGTACAAATAACATCTGCTTTCTTTCCAAGTAACCTATTGGTAATACCGGGATACGAGTTTTGCTCTTGAATTAAGGTGGGAATATTCATGTTATTCGCCATTTTAAGTAAAGGACCGCTGGCAAAACCACCAGTACCTATAACCACATCTGGTTTAAACTTTTTAATGATCTTTCTTGAAGCCCAAAGGCTGCTTAATACCTTAAAGGGAAAACTCAAATTTTTCTTGGATAAACTTCTATCTAATCCTGTGATCCAAAGTCCTTCAATTTTATAACCTGCCTGCGGCACTTTAGTCATTTCCATTCTATCCTTGGCTCCCACAAAAAGAATTTCTGCCGTTGGATACCTTTTCATTATCTCATCGGCAATAGAGATAGCAGGATAAATATGCCCTCCTGTTCCTCCACCAGATATTATGACTTTTAATTTCTGTTTCATATCGCTTCGCTTAAAATGTCCAAAGGATTTTCCTCTTCACGCTCCATTTCTTCAGATAATTTTATCTCTTCTCTTTTTACACTTACACTTAGTACAATTCCTAAAGCTAGACAGGTCATCCAAATGGATGTTCCACCACTACTTACCAGTGGAAGAGTTTGACCTGTTACCGGAAATAATTCAACAGCGACTGCCATATTTACCAGAGCTTGAAAAACTATTGGTAAACCAACTCCGATAGCTAATAATTTTCCGAAAATAGTATTGGCCTTTGTGGCTACAATTACTATCCTAAATAATAGCATTAAATATGCAATCATCACTGCAAATCCACCAATCAGTCCCATTTCCTCAACAATAATGGCATAAATAAAATCTGATGATGACTGCGGTAAAAAATTCCTTTGAATACTTTTTCCAATTCCTGCTCCTGCAATACCACCTCTGGCAATTGCTATTTTTGCTTTTTCAATTTGATAATCTCCATCGGTATCCTCATCATTCGCAAAATTTTCGATTCTGCTTGTCCAAGTATCAACACGGTTAGGGAGCAATCCTGGAAATGCCTTTGCGGTTAATATGAACATTGTTAATAATAACAGTCCGGCTCCTACTATGATGCCTAAATATTTTATTGGATATCCTCCTAAGAACACCAACGTTACAACCATGGTGAATATAATGGCGGTAGTAGAAAAGTTTGCTGGTAATATTAAAATAAGCACAATAAACACCGGCAACCATAATGGCAAAATAGATCCTTTAAAAGTGATCTCTTTTTCTGTTATTCTAGACAAGTATCTCGCTACATATACCATTAGCACAACTGCAGCCAAGGTAGAGGTCTGGAAAGTAACTCCAACTACCGGTATCTGTATCCATCTGCTGGCATATTCTCCTTCTATGGTAGTTCCTTGCGCTACCGTATATATTAGCAATAGCACAACTACCGGCAGCATTAATATTGATAAACCTTTAAAATAATGATAGGGAATTTTATGAATGGCAAATAATAAACAAAAACCCAAAACCAGATGAAAGAAATGAACTACCAGATAACTAAAGGTACTTCCATCTCCATATAAATACGCAATATTGCTACTAGAACTGTACACCGGCAGGAAAGAAAAAATTGCCAATAGCGTAGTGGTAGCCCAAATAACTTTATCACCTTTAATATTTGAAAACAGATTGTTCATTATAAATTTTACTTCGTTTAGTTCTTATAGGTTTCTTACAGATTCTTTAAATTGTCTTCCCCTGTCCTCATAATTTTCGAAAAGATCGAAACTAGCACAAGCCGGAGAAAGCAACACCGAGTTTCCTCTTTCTGCCAATTGATAGCACATCGCAACAGCATCCTTCATAGAATGTGTTTCTACTATAGTATCTACACAATTCCCAAAAGCCTCAAAGATCTTAGAGTTATCTAATCCAAGACAAACTATTGCTTTCACTTTTTCGTTTACTAATGGCAAAAGCTCTGCATAATTATTTCCTTTATCTACTCCACCAACAATCCAAACAGTTTCGCTCTCCATACTCTCTAAAGCGTAGTAAGTAGCATTTATATTGGTAGCCTTAGAATCATTAATATACATTACGTTATTGATCTTAAGAACTTTTTCCAAACGGTGTTCTACCCCTTGAAAATTCTCCATACTTGCGCGAATGGTTTCTTTTCTTATTCTTAATAATTGAGCAACTGTAGAAGCTGCCATTGCATTTTTAGTGTTGTGTTTACCTTCGAGTGCTAAGGAGGAGTTTGGCATAATAAATTGGTTGTTGTTGAGGTTTATTTTAATGTTGTTATCTTCTAAATAGGCGCCAGTTTCAATTTTTTTCTGAAGTGAAAAAGGCAATTTTTGAGCTTTTATAGGATTGGCTTCAAGCCATTTTCCTATTATTTCATCATCTGCATCATAAATGAAGAAATCATCTTCATTCTGATTCATTGTTATTCTGAATTTAGAGGCTACATATTCATCTAAATTGTAATTATATCTATCTAAATGGTCTGGAGTGATATTTGCCAGAATTGCGATATCTGGTCTAAAATTTACTATTCCGTCCAGCTGAAAACTACTCAGCTCCAATACGAAAAAATCTACCGGATCACCCGCAACTTGCTTTGCAAAACTATCGCCTACATTTCCAGCCATAGAAACATTTAATCCAGCATTCTTCAGAATATGGCATATCCATTTAGTGATTGTGGTTTTCCCATTGCTTCCTGTAATTCCAATAATTTTCGCTGAAGTATATCCTGCAGCAAATTCAATTTCAGAGATAACAGGGATTCCCTGTTTCTGGATCATTACAACTAAAGGAGCATTATCTGGAATTCCTGGACTTTTCATCACCAATTGAGCATCCATGATCTTACTTTTGGTATGGCCAGCTTCTTCCCAGTCTACTCCCAGTTTTTCAAGCTCAGCTTTATACTTGTCTTTTATTTTTCCAGAATCTGAAACAAAAACATCATAGCCTTGCTGAAGCGCAAGAATGGCGGTACCTACACCACTTTCTCCGCCTCCAAGAATCGCTATTTTTCTGTTCTTATTCATTTCAATATTTATTCTTATCTAACTTTTAATGTAATAATGGTAACTATGGCAAGAAAGATCCCCACAATCCAAAACCGCACAACGATCTTGCTTTCATGCATTCCCTTCTTTTGATAATGATGATGTAAAGGAGCCATTAAAAACACCCTTTTCCCTACTCCGTATTTTCTTTTAGTGATCTTGAACCAACCTACTTGTAGCACTACAGACAAGTTTTCTAAAAGGAATATTCCACATAAAATCGGGATCAATAATTCTTTTCTGGATGCAATAGCTATCACTGCTATAATTCCTCCTATAGTTAAACTTCCTGTATCTCCCATAAACACTTGGGCAGGATACGTATTGTACCATAAGAATCCAACTAAGGATCCTGCAAATGCGGTAATAAAAATGGTCATCTCCCCAGAGCGTGGGATATACATAATATTGAGATAGTCTGAAAATATGATGTTACCAGAAACCCATGCAAAGATTCCCAATGTTAATACTATAATAGCTGAGGATCCTGCTGCCAGACCATCTATTCCATCGGTTAGATTGGCACCGTTAGAAACGGCGGTAACTATAAATATCACTATAGGAATAAAGATTAACCAGGCGTAATTCACTAATGATGGATTAATCCAGGTGATGAGATCTGCATAATCAAATTCGTTATTTTTAAAAAATGGGATGGTTGTAGTAGTAGATTTTTCCTCTTTTCCTTTTACTACCTCTTGATCATTTTCAACTAGTAATTCACTTTTATAAGATGTGCTGTTGATTTCCTCTTTAACAGTTATAGCTGGATGAAAGTACATAGTTCCACCAATTATAAGCCCCAATCCTATTTGCCCAAAAACCTTGAAAATCCCCTTAAGTCCTTCCTTATCTTTTTTAAAGGTTTTAATATAATCGTCAATAAACCCAATAGTTCCCATCCAAAGAGTAGTAACGATAAGCAGTATAACATAGATATTATTCAACTTTGCAAACAACAACACTGGGATAAGAGTTGAAATTATTATAATTATCCCTCCCATTGTTGGAGTTCCAGCTTTTTCACTTTGCCCTTTTAACCCAAGATCTCTAACGCTTTCTCCTACTTGTTTCTTCAATAAAAAATTAATGATCTTCTTTCCGTAAATGGTTGAAATAGCCAAAGACAGAATAATAGCCATTGCCGATCTGAATGAAATAAATTCAAACAAACCTGCCCCAGGAACCTGGTAATGTCTATCTAGAAAATCAAATAAATAGTATAACATATCTTTATCTGTAAACCTTTAGGTTTTATAGGACCTAATTACTTATCCAGTTGTTTTAAAAATTCACTTACAGTTTTAAAGTCATCAAAATCTGATCGCACTCCATTAATTTCTTGATAGGTTTCATGTCCCTTTCCAGCAATTAATATGATATCGTTTGGATTTGCCAACATACATGCGGTCTTAATCGCTTGTTTTCTATTTAAAACAGACATTGTCTTTTTGAAATCTAATGGTGATACTCCAGCCTCTACTTCTTTCAATATTTCCTCTGGATCTTCTGTCCTCGGGTTATCACTTGTAAAAATCACTTTAGTACTTAATGCCGCAGCAATTTTTCCCATTTTAGGCCTTTTGGTCTTATCGCGATCTCCACCACAACCCACAACCGTTATTAGTTCTTCATTTTTAGTACGGATCTCATTTATAGTTTCTAATACATTCTGCAATGCATCTGGAGTATGTGCATAATCAACGATTGCAGTGATTTTTTGCTTAGAGACCAGATATTGAAATCTTCCACTAACCGAATTCAATTCACTAATCAGCCTTAAATTTTCATCCTTTTCTAATCCCAATAATTCTCCCGCAGCGTAAATTGCCAGAACATTGTAAGCATTGAAATTTCCGATTAACTTGGTCCAAACTTCATCTCCATTTATCTTAAGCAAAAGACCGCTAAATTGATTCTCTAGGATCTTTGCACTGAAATCTGCATAAGATTTTAATGCATATGTTTGCTTTTGCGCCTTTGTATTTTGAAGCATTACCACTCCGTTTTTATCATCTACATTAACCAATGCAAATGCTGAAGCTGGCAACATATCAAAAAACAACTTTTTAACATCGCGATATTCTGCAAAGGTTTTATGATAGTCTAAATGATCATGTGATAAATTGGTGAAGATCCCACCGGCAAACTTTAATCCTGTGGTTCTATCTTGGGCAATACCATGTGAACTTACTTCCATAAAGCAAAATTCAACTCCCTCTTCATTCATCAAATTCAAATAAAAATTAATGGTTAAAGAATCTGGAGTGGTATGAGATGCAGCAAAGCTTTTATCTCCAACCATGATCTTTACAGTAGAGAGTAAACCTACTTTATAACCAGCTTTACTAAAAAGATCATATAACAAAGTGGCCACAGTAGTTTTTCCATTGGTTCCCGTAACACCAACTAATTTTAGATTCTCTGAAGGAGAATCGTAATAATTAGATGCCATAATTGCCAATGCTTTTTGGGAATTTGCAACTTGCACATAGGTAACGCCATTCACGATCTTCTCTGGAAGCTCCTGACAAACTACCACCAACGCTCCTTGATCTACCGCAGTGTTGACAAATTGATGCCCATCAGAAATAATTCCTTTTACAGCCACAAAAATATCATTCAATTCCACTTTTCGGGAATCAAAATGAAGATTGGTAACGGCTACGCCGGTGTTACCAATTACGGCCTCCATAGGAACTTTGTATAATATGTTTTTTAAAATCTTCAACTTAAGCTAAGTGCTACTATTTGATTAATTTTTATTTTTTCTCCGGCAGGGATAGATTGATTTTTCACTGTTCCCTTACCACTCACTTTTACAGAAAGACCCATGTTTTCTAATAAGGACAATGCATCCATAATTGGCATTCCCACTACATTAGGCATTAGTTTATTGGAGTTTTGGGCTACGCTATAATATTTTTCAAAGTCTTTAGAGATCTTATCATCCTTTACCTCTAAAGATTCAATAGTATCTTCGATAGGAGTATCTGTATAAATTTTTTGAGCGATCCTTTTAAATACAGGTCCGCTAACATCTGCTCCATAATAACCAACCTTATTATTTGGTTTATGTATAATAACTATGCTTGTATATTTTGGATTGTCGGCAGGAAAATAGCCAACAAATGAAGAGATATATCGGGGATTGGCATTCCAATCTTTCATCCAATATTCGGTTTGAGCAGTTCCTGTTTTTCCTGCCATTGAGAAGTTTGGCGAATACAAGCTTTTAGCAGTACCGCGGACAACAACGTTTTCCATCATTGCTTTTACCTTATCTATAGTTTCTTGAGAACAGATAGATGGATTTAAAACTTTTAACTCGTTCTTTTCTATCACTTTATCCCATTCTCTTACTTCCTTAATAAATCTTGGTTTTACCATTACCCCATCATTCGCAATGGCATTATAGAAGGTCAATGTTTGCAAGGGTGAAATTTGAATACTTCCATAACCGTAAGCCATCCAGGCTAAAGAAAGACCAGACCATTTTTTATCTCCCGGTTGCGGAATATATGGTTCTCCCTCTCCTTTAATAGAGATCCCTAATTTTTGATTTAGGTTCATTCTATTTAAACCATCCACAAACTTCTGAGGATTATTTTTATAGTTTTCGTAAATAAGCTTTACCACACCAACATTCGAAGAAACTTCAAAAGCTCTTGCTGCAGAGATCTTTCCATAACCACCACGGTGAGAATCTCTAACTTTATAGCCTCTAACATTAAATACTCCATTTTCGGTATCTACCACAGTGCTGGTGTCTATTACCTTATCTTCTAAGGCAACTACCAAAGCCATTAATTTAAAAGTAGAACCTGGTTCGTGGGTTTCTCCAACTGCGTAGTTTAATTTTTCGTAATAAGTTCCGTTTGCAGTTCTTCCCAGATTTGATATTGCTTTGATTTCTCCAGTTTCAGTTTCCATCACCACAACAGTTCCATGGTCTGCATCGTACTTTTCCAATTGCGCTAATAGAGCGTGGTGAGCTATGTCCTGAATATTTACATCTATCGTAGATATCACATCATATCCATCTTTTGGCTCCACTTCGTTATTATCACTTATTGGTTTCCATTGTCCTTTAGCTATTTTTTGTTTTAATCGATGTCCATCCTTACCATCTAAAAAAGGTCCGAATGCGCCTTCCAGTCCTACACGTGTATAAAAACCTTGGTCATCTTTACGCTCGTACCCAACAGTTCTAGCTGCCATTTCCCCTAGAGGATGCTCTCTCACGGTGCGTTGTTCTACTATTATACCACCCTTATTTGCTCCTAATCTGAACATTGGGAAATTCTTTACTCTCACATACTCTGAATATCCAAGATTCCTGGCAACTAAAAGGTAGCGGTGTTTATTAACTCTGGCAGTTCTCATCTTTAAAGACCAGTAGGCAACACTTTTGCCAAACATAGTATTAAGCTCTTTGGCCAAAGGCATTATATTCTCCTCAAAATTCTTATCGGTTACGGTAACTGCATCGAACCTGATATCATATTTCGGAATGGAAGTAGCAAGTAAATTTCCGTTTATATCATATAGATTTCCACGGTTGGCCGGGATGGTGAAGTTTTTGAAAGTACGATCTTCTGCCATTTGTTTGTATTTGTCTCCTTCTACAAACTGAATATTTAGCAACTGAATAACCACCGCCACCGCAAAGATGAACATACATCCGGCTACAAAGTACAAACGGTTCAATATGTGCTTTTCGTTGGTTGCCAATGTTTTGATTATTCTTTTATATTGATTTTTATTTTTTGCGGTGGAGTTTCTGAAGGCTTTACTCCCCTAAAAGCCATTTTATTTGTGATGGTAGATTCCATTTTGAGTTTCATCAAAATAGATCTCATATCTACAAATTCACTTCTAAGCTCTCTAACTTCATTATTTAGCCGAGCAATACTATGTACTTTACGTTCTGCGCTGTGAGAACTAGCGATCATTATAATGGCGAGAATGGTACAAAAAACAATGAATCTCCAATTCTTAACAGCATCATTGCTAATAAGAAAATTGGCTTTCAATATGTTATAAATCCCTTGCTTCATTCTATCCTTTATTCTTTACTTAAGTTGAATTCTAATTAGATTCAGTTTATTTAAAGTCTTGCCGCTATTCTAAGTTTTGCACTTCTTGCCCGATTGTTCTTATAGATTTCATCTTTTGAAGGAACTATAAGGCCACCTGCTTTTTTGAAAGGAACACTAATATTCCCGTAGAAATCCTTTTCTGGTTCCCCTTCAAACATCCCACTTCTTATATATCTTTTTACTAATCTATCTTCTAAAGAATGGTAGGAAATAAGGCTTATTCTGCCTCCCTTTTCCAAAAGTTCTTCGGTCTGTAATAAAAATGCCTTCAAAACTTCTATTTCCTGATTTACTTCTATGCGAATTGCCTGATAGATCTGTGCAAGTATTTTGTGCTCCTTTTCTTTGAACAAGAAAGGCTTAAGAACTTCTTTTAGTTGCTCACTGCTTTCTATAGGAGCTTCTACTCTAGCCTTAACTATTGCCAAAGCTATTTTTGAAGCATTCCTCAAATCGGCATATTCAAAGAATAACTTTTTTAACTGCTCTTGATCGTATTCGTTGATAACTTCAAAAGCACTTAAGTTGCTTTTCTGACTCATTCTCATATCCAATTTAGCTTCGAATCTGGTTGAAAAACCACGTTCTGCAACATTGAACTGGTGAGAAGAAACACCAAAATCACCTAAAATACCATCAACCTTTTTTACACCCTGAAAGCGCAGGAATCTTTTTATAAATCGAAAATTTTCATTTATTAAAGTAAATCTTGGATCATCTATAGTATTATCAAGCGCATCCTCATCCTGATCGAAGGCATATAATTTGCCCTTTTCGCCCAACCTGCTTAATATTTCTTTGGAATGACCACCGCCACCAAAAGTTACGTCCACATAGACACCGTCTGGTTTAATATTTAAACCATCTACGGATTCCTTCAGCAAAACTGGATTATGATACTCCTCCATCAAAATCGTCGTTACCCATAACTTCTTCTGCTAGATCTGCAAAATCATCTGCAGAAACATCTATGGCGTTTTCATATTTATTTTTATCCCAGATCTCAATAATGTTAATAGCAGAAGAAAGCACTACTTCTTTATCCATTTCAGCAAAGCCAAAAAGATCTTTAGGGATGAGCAAGCGCCCATTTGCATCCACTTCAACCGTTTTAACACCAGCTGTAAATCTTCGTATAAAGTCGTTGTTCTTCTTTTTAAACCTGTTTAGGCTGTTCACCTTTTTCATCATCTCATTCCACACATCCATCGGATATAATTCTAAACAAGGCTGAAAAACAGATCTTTTCAAAACAAAACCCTCCTGCAAAACCGGAGCAAGCTGCTTTTTTAAGGCAGACGGCACCATTAGACGCCCCTTCGCGTCTACTTTGCATTCGTATGTTCCAATTAGATTTACCACTTAGTTACTTTATAGTTTCAAATATATTGAAATTATTACCACTTTTTACCACTTTTCACCACTTTGTTGATAAGTTTCTCCACCTAGTAGGCTGAAACACTTCTAAATAGAGCTACTCCATTAGGTTTCAGTAGCTTGCTCAAAAACATGAATTTTATACCTATTTTAATAGAATTAATTTGTGTTTTTGAAGTAAAAATGCATCTTAGAATTAAACTGGGTATTGAGTAAAAATGATTATACTTGTACTGAAATCGCTATATTTGCGATTGCTAATTGCAAAGGGCATACATGGAACACGATTTACAGCAAGAAGGAAAATTCACCTACCTAGAAAAAGGGGAAGGAACGCCAATCGTTATTTTACATGGACTAATGGGCGGACTCAGTAATTTTGATGGCGTTGTAAATTACTTTCCAGACAAAGGATATAAGATCCTAATTCCAGAATTGCCACTTTACAACATGTCTTTGCTTAAAACAAGCGTTGCAACATTTGCCAAATACCTTAAAGATTTTATTAATTATAAAGGCTACTCCGAAGTTATCCTATTAGGAAATTCTCTGGGAGGGCATATTGCGTTGATTTGCACAAAATTATATCCTCAACTGGTAAAAGGACTTGTAATTACTGGAAGCTCTGGACTATATGAGAATGCCATGGGAGAAAGTTACCCAAGACGAGGTGATTATGAATTTATAAAGAAAAAAGCACAGAACGTATTTTTCGATCCTGCGGTTGCAACTAAAGAGATTGTAGACGAAGTTTATTTTACCGTTGGCGACAGAAACAAATTGATTAAGACCTTAGCTATCGCTAAAAGCGCCATCCGCCATAATATGGCAAAGGATCTTCCAAAAATGAAAACTCCAACTTGTATAATTTGGGGAAAGAATGATAATGTAACACCTCCAGATGTTGCAGAAGATTTTAATAAGCTGTTACCAGATTCAGACCTTTTTTGGATAGATGAATGTGGGCACGCAGCTATGATGGAACATCCTG
>JBBSVD010000045.1:0-17056 GCA_038233835.1 Flavobacteriales bacterium
GTCTATTGTATTTTTCAATAAAGGCTGCTGAAAAATCTCTTACAGATTGCAAGCTGTTTAGATCCAAGTGCATAATTACCAAATTGGCCGTGGGAATTTCTTTAAGGATCTCGACTTTGGCAGCTTCGGCTTTTTCTAAATTTCGACATGCCATAATAACTTGTGTATCTTTCTGAGCTAAGCCTAAAGCAGTTTCGTAACCAAGTCCGGAATTGGCTCCTGTAACAATTGCAATTTTTCCAATTTGGTTGGGAGCAATTTTTATTGTAAAACTCATTCACTTTATTGTAATTTATTATCGGTTTAAACTTATTTATTTTCAAAGATTTATTGAATTAAGTTTTGATACCTCATTGAGGGTTTAATTCCCCGAGGGCCGCCCGAAATAATTCTTATTCAGTCGGGCTTGCCCAGATATTTCAAAGTATTTATAAATATATATAACTCGTGGGATTGTCCCGAGGTTCTTGACTATTCTTCAGAAGAAGGGATAACTTCAATTGAATTAAAATTTTTTTAATCTATTTCCGGTATAATGTCATTAGCATAAAAGACTGAAAAATAGTTTCTTAGGTTAAAATATACTTTCAAAAATATAAGTTGTAGTTCATAAAAAAGATGTAATTTCGCGGCTGATAAAAAATAAGCATTTATGAAGCGTGTCAACGAATATAAGAAATTGTTTAATGTTGAAAAAGAGATCGATCTTAAACAACTTAAAACAGAATATAGAAATTTAGTGAAGGAATGGCATCCAGATAAATTTCAGGAAAGTGATGAGAAACATGCCGAAGCTGAAGTCAAGAGTAAGCAGATCATAGATGGATATCATTTTTTAGTAAGTATTGCTCCAGAAACAAAGGCTGCCAATTTAGAAGACTACAATAAAACAACTTCTGAAGCTGGAATTGCAGATTTTCAGCATAAAGGAAATGTATTAGAAGTGTCTTTTACAGATGGTACAACTTATGAATATTTTGGAGTTAACAAACCTTTATTTGTGAAGCTTATAAACTCTGACAGACAATTTAGATTTGCAAAGAGAAACATCTTTACCTCATTTCTTTACAGAAAATCGAAAAAAGATCTTGAGCTTCAGGAAGCTTAAAATTGAAAATAAATAATTTGAAAAAAATCCAATGGTCTTAGATCATTGGATTTTTTTATTGCTTTTATTCTAATTTAACTTTTTAATTATAGTTCTCTCAACAACTCTACGTAGTATTTAAGAGTTTTTCATTATTATCCTCAATTGTTAAATAAAGATTAAATGTTAATATTTCTAAAACCGCGCAGCACTTAGATGCGTTTATCTAGACATATAATAACAAATCAACAATTATGAAAACTAAAAACATTTTTAAAGCATTTTTATTCGTTTCGATTCTTTCATTAGGAGCTTGTAATTCAACAAAAGACAAAGCTATGATGAATGATAAGAATATGACAGTAATGGTAGGTGGTGCAGCAATGTATCCTACAAAAAACATCGTTGAGAATGCTGTGAACTCTAAAGATCACACAACATTAGTTGCTGCGGTTAAAGCTGCAGATCTGGTTTCAACATTACAAGGGAATGGTCCTTTTACCGTTTTTGCTCCAACAAATGCTGCATTTGATAAATTACCTGCAGGAACTGTTGCTACTCTTTTAGAGCCAGAAAACAAAAAACAATTACAAAATGTACTTACTTACCACGTATTAGCTGGAAAATATTCTGCAATGGATATTATGAATGCTATTAAAAAAGGAAATGGTAAAGCTATGTTTACTGCGGTTAACGGTGGAAAATTAACTGCTTCTATGAGCGGTAAAAATGTAATTATTACCGATGCTAATGGTGGAACTTCTACCGTTACTATTGCAGATGTTAACCAATCTAACGGAGTTATACACGTTGTAAATACGGTGATGTTACCTAAAGCATAATCCATTCTTTATAACAAAACAAAAGGCGACTCTTTATGAGTCGTTTTTTTTATTATGCCAAATTTCTTTTCAGCTTTGAAATAGATCCTTAAGATTTAGCACTTATTTAAGAAAGGTCGGGAAACTCTTTTCGTACATAGAGTAACAATAACTTATAAATAAATCAATAATACTATTATGAAAAATTTAGTTTCAAAATACAGCATTTTAAGTTTTGCAATATTTTTAGCGATGGCTCAAGTATCTTGTCAGACTACTCAGAAAAAAGGAATAGCTAAAGGGGATGTTTCTGTAAATTCTGATTCAGAAATAAATAAAGAGTTTCCAAAAGCTAAATCTGAAAGTGAATGGAAAGCTGAATTAACTGCGAATCAATATGAAATCTTAGTTAAAAAAGGTACAGAACCTCCATTCAAGAATGCTTTTTATAATAATCATGAAGAAGGAGTTTATGTTAGTGCTGCTACAGGTGAGCCTTTATTTAGTTCTGAAACCAAATTTGATTCTGGTACCGGCTGGCCTTCATTTTCAAAACCTGTTAATGATGATGCCGTGATCTGGATAAAAGATAATAGTCTAGGAATGGTGAGGGATGAGGTGATCGAAAAATCTACCGGCTTACACTTGGGACATGTATTTATGGATGGTCCAGCACCAACGCATATTAGATATTGCATCAATTCTGCAGCCCTTAAATTTATTCCAAAGAAATAAACATAAAAATTTTTTACCTTGGAGCAAGTATGTGTCTAAAATAAGATGCTTCACCAAGTTCACGATGCCATATATTTTAATTAAAAAGAAGCTGAACAGATTTCAGCTTGGCGCATTTAGATACTTCTGAGGCTAGTGCATCTTAAACAAAATCCTTCGAGCGTCAAATAAATTCTATTTTCAATAATTGCTCATGCTTTAGTGCTTTTATTAATTCAGGATCAAATTTTTTCAAAAATTAAGTTTGTTTGAACATATTAATCGGAATATTGCTTTTTTTAAATAATGAGATTGAGAATTATTCAATCTGAAATATTTGTTGATGAATAAAAAAGCGATCTATGCCATTATTATTTGTGCAATTCTTGCTGGTGCTAATGGCTTGCTTATAAAATCTATGACCAGCCTAACAACTGGAACTATTGCTTGGTTTAGAACCGCAGTTCCTATTTTGATTTTGATCCCTTTTTTAATAAAAGATAGGGAACTTCATTTTAAAGGAAATAACAAAAAAATGTTGCTGGCTTCCTTGATCAATGCTGCAAGAATGTATCTTTATTTGTTAGCATATATCTATACTTCAATAGGAAATACTGTAGTTCTCTTTTACACCTACCCAATTTTTGTAACCGCAATAGAAGTCATTTTCTTCAGACAAAAAATAGAACGCAAGCAAATTCTTCTTTTATTATTGGCATTTACAGGAATTGTAATCACCTATATTGGCAAACCATTCAGTTTTCAGTCCAAGGATTTCATTGGAATGCTTGCTGCTGTAGGAGCTGCGATTGGATATGCAGTAACGGTGGTTTTATTTAAGGCTGAAAATGAACGATACAGTAAGAACCAAATGATCTTTTATCAGAATATTGTTGGGGCTATTGTTTTTATTCCTTTCTTGATTGCTCTTCCAAACGCCACACTTCCAGATCTTGGAATTGCTGTATTCTATGGATTCTTAATAGGAATTGTAGTTTTTAAACTGTTCTTCTTCGGACTCAAACAATTATCTGCTGCCACTGCAACTACTTTAATGTATCTAGAAGTAGTGAGTGCTATCTTATTAGGATATTTTATTTTGGATGAAGCTATTACTTGGAATATTATATTAGGCGGTTTATTTATAATTACTAGTAGCTATTTTATTTCCAGAATGAATAAAAGTGCATTGAATAAAGAATTGGAGGAAGCTGCAGTATAACTGATTAAAATAAAATAGGCGGAAATATAGTTTCCGCCTATTGAGATCATTTCTAATTTTTTTAAGAGTTTCTATAATTGATGCCATCAAATTCTCCTCTTTCATAGAAGCTATCATCATCGGCATATTTATTCTTTGAATGTGAATCTTGGTTATGATCATCTTGATCTCTATCATTCTCAAAATTGGTGTCTCGATCTGCGGTATTATCTCTTCTCCCACGTTCCATTTCTAATTTCTTTCTTTCTGCCTCCAGCTTTAAACGTTCTTCTCTCAATTTTCTGCGTTCTTCTTCTAATTTTCTTCGTTCCTCACTCCATTCAGAATCAGTAGTGAAGTTTTTGTCAGAAAAATTTTCACGATCTGCTCGATAAGGAGATTCCTTTCTTGATTCATCTACTTCATGTGAGCGATTTGTTCTTCTATAACTATCTAATACATCTACCTCGTAAGCTCTATCTAAATTATCACCAGATGAAAATCTCTTGGTTTCGGCAAAGGTTTGATGATCTATACTTTCGGTATGCACATATTTCTGATCTTCATGAATATGGACCATTCCAATGGGAACTATAACATGAGTGTCTCCCTCTTTATTTACAAACTCCTTAACTTTTGTGTTTCTTGATTCACTGTAAGGATCATATTCCGCATCAATAATTGTTTTATCTACTTCTACGTCTAGATAAACCACTTTCATTAAATTCTTATTTACTAATAGATTATCTACTTTTCCAATAACACGGTTGTCTCGATCTTTTACGCTCCAACCTCTTACATCGGAATAATGGCTATCTACTTTATAATCTGATAATTCATCCAAGTAGTATAAATGTTTATTTGACTCTTTCATAATTTTATAATTTTAATAGTTGCTTATGAATTCTGAATTTTAGCCTCTTTACTTAATAAACGAGGCCATAAATTCTATTCATTTCTTAATTTTCAAATAGGGTTTAGTTTTCTGTATAAGAGAAAGCTAGGTTACAGTTAATCCTGAAAATTTAATTTTACTCCTTGCCTAATATTTGTTTCTTAACAGAAAAAGTAAATCCTTTTAAATTTCTAAACTTCTTCAATTTTTAGAAAGTCAATGTTTTTTAATTGTTCATTGTTCAAATAAGTTACTTCTTCAAACTCTGTGGTGGTATCATCAATGTCATCTTCCTCAGTGTCTCCGTAAAAGAACAAGAAAAATAGTCCAGCTATTATAATTAGTAACAAAAGTATCCAAGGCCATACTGGAGCTTTCTTTTTGATTTTAATTTCAGCCATAATTATTTTTTAATTGGTTAATTGTTAAATAAAATTAATGAGATGAAATTCTAATTTTAATAAAGTTTATATAAAGTACTGTTAATTAAGACTTAAGATTTTCCACGTTTCTTATAGTTTTGACTTTATACGCTTATAGTTTTTTGAAATCTAAATTGATTCAACCGTATTAATAATTATAATTTTCTATTACAAATACCTTAATCTAAATTGCTTTTATGCTTAATATTGCACTTTTGAAAATAGAGCAATTCTCATGGTTAAAACTCCCAACCCATTACTTATAATACTTGCATTTTTTTCCATTTATGTAATTTGGGGTTCCACTTATTTACTTAATAAGATTGCTGTTACCGAACTGGCTCCTTTCATGCTGGCTGCTATTCGATTTATTACTGCTGGTACCCTCATTTTTGTTTTATGTAAAAGCATGGGAATTAGCATAGCTATTACCAAAAAACAATTAAAGAATACTATAATTGCCGGCTTCTTATTTCTAACTTTTGGCAATGGAATTGTTGTTTGGGCCTTAAAATATGTAGACAGTGGCTTTGCTGCACTTGAAATATCAGCTCAACCCTTAATAGTTCTATTATTGCTGAGAATTCTCGATGGAAAAAAGATTAAAGCCATGTCTATTGTAGGGGTAGTTTTAGGAATAATTGGAATGTATCTACTTGTAAGCCAAAAACAGATAATTGGGGAAAAGAGTTCTATTATAGGTATGATTATGATTTTTATGTGTTTACTAAGTTGGGCATATGGTAGCATTTTTGTGAGTAAAGCAGATCTTCCTGCAAATTATTTTGTAAATACTGGTTATCAAATGCTTAGTGGCGGAATAATGCTGCTAATTTCAAGTCTTGCATTTGGAGAATCTTGGTCCTTTCCTAATACCTGGAGTGGAGAAGTACAGATATCTATGATCTTATTGATCCTTTTTGGAAGTATTGTTGCTTTTACTTCTTTCAATTATTTATTAAAAGTTGTTTCTCCAGAAAAAGTAGCTACCTCCACCTATGTAAATCCTATAATTGCAATGAGTTTGGGTTGGTATTTTTTAAATGAACAGGTTACTATGCAATCTGCAATAGCAGCAATAGTTCTTCTAACAGGCGTATATTTTATAAACACCAAAAAGAAACTGGTGGTATTATCAAGATTCTACGGAAGAGTAGGGAAGAGGTAAGAAGTAGAATAATTAGTCGCTCTCTAGTATCCATTTCATTTTCTATTAGTATCTTGATTATACTTATAATTTTTGAAGATCTTTATTCTAATAATTAAAATTTGCTAGTATTTATTATTCAAAAATAGTAGCTTTGTAAATTATTGAATTTCAATATATTATAATAATTTTTGTTTTTAAAAATTATCTCCCTCCACTTCCCCAAATAGAATATTCCCCCATGTTTTAGTGTTTTTCCAACTTAGATCTTGATATCTCAATTTGGAAAGTTTATACTAATCAATTAATATTTTAAACATGGCAATTAAAACCATTTATATAAGTAGATTCTCAAATACTAAAAAAATAAAATTAAGAGAGAGTGATGGTAATGATCCTGGAAATGATGATCTAACTACCTATGTAAGTACTGGAGATACTTAAAAATGGGAATTGGATTCTGACAGTGGATTAGATTCGCTCGTTGGAATCAAAAAGAAAAAAAATCCTTTTAAATTATTGAAAGGAGATCCTAAAGGATCAGATAATGTTTTTACTGGAGATGTGGTAGATGTTTCCCCGGGAATAGATAAAAAGGATAAATATAAAATAGGCTATAAGTTTCCCAAGGACAATGATGAACATTGGAATGATCCAAAACTACAAATCATAATTTAATAATTATCGCTCGATCATGGCTTCCCTAAATAAAACTTGGTGGCTTTTTATAGGTGGTTACTTTCTAGTTCTACTGAGTTATGCTCAGGACGGAAATTTAGCCGATAGCCTAATTGAGCAATATAAAAGCGGAAAGTATCAAGGACATGAACTGATTATCCTAAGTGATATTTCAAGGAACTCTACAAATCTTGAAAATAAACTTTATTTCTCGGAGTTGTTAATTCAAAAATCAAGTAAGGATTCCCTTTATGCATTTTTAAATACTGGATATACTCAAAAAGGTAATGCTTTACAATTAGAAGGCAATTATCCTGAAGCACTAAAAGCTTATTTCACAGGCCTAAAACTCGCTAATAAACTTGAGGATCCAGGTTTAATTGGAGGATCTAATATTTCTATTGCAGATACATATTCCATGATCGGTAATTCTAGAATGGCGGGAGAATATTACGCTAAAGGAATACAGATCTTGAGACAAGCCAATACGCCCGTAGTTTTGGCTTCAGCTTTATTAAATGCTGGTGATGATGCTTTTCATATTAAGCATTATAATAAAGCTTTAAAATATTTCAAAGAGTCTGGACATATATTTAGAGATTTAGATTATTCTATAGGAATTGCCTATAATTTAGGCAATGTAGGTATGGTCTATGCCGAACAAGGTAAAGATAAACTTGCAAAAGCGAATATCAATGAAGCTATTGCACTGCTGGAAAAGCTTCAGAATTATTATCCTATATCTGTGTATCTCACCTATATGGCAGATATTTATGCAAATCAGGGAAAATTAGAAACTTCTATATCTTTTGCTGACCGAAGTTTAAAATTAGCTACCCAATATGGTTTAAAGGAACAGATCTCCGATGCTAATTTAAAGCTATCTCAATTAAATGCGCAAGCTCAGAATTATGAAAAAGCCTACACCTTTTATCAGGATCATATAAAGTACCGTGATAGTGTAACAAATATTGATGCTATACAGCAAATGGCAGATTTCCGTACAGATTATGAGATCTCTAAAAAACAAACCGAATTAGATCTTTTGGCAAAACAAAAACAAACTGAATTAGATCTTTTATCACAACAAAAACAAACACAAAAAGTAATGGTTATTGCTACAGCCATCGCACTGTTTTTGATTATTCTGTTGGCTATTGGATTATATAGAAGGAATATATTCATTAAAAGAACCAGTAAAATTATAGAAAAAGAAAAGAATAGGTCCGATGAATTATTGTTGAATATTCTGCCTGAAGAAACCGCGAAAGAATTAAAAAATCATGGAAAAGTAACTTCCAACAGATTCGAATCTGTCACGGTATTATTTACAGATTTTAAGGATTTTACTCGCTATTCTGAAAACCTTTCTCCAGAATTGCTTGTCGAAAGTGTAGATTACTTTTTCTCTAAATTTGATGAGATCATGGATAAATATGGCCTTGAAAAAATTAAAACGGTTGGAGACTCTTATATGTGTGCCGGTGGTCTTCCATTTCCAACCAAAGATCATGCTTTTAAAACTGTGATGGCTGGAATTGAGATCGCAGAATTTGTAGAAACCATAAGAAAACAGGGAGATTCTAAAATAATCCCATTCGAAGTGAGAATAGGAATAAACACCGGTCCTGTTGTAGCTGGAGTGGTTGGAAAAAAGAAATTTGCCTATGATATTTGGGGAGATACAGTAAACATAGCCTCACGTATGGAAACAAATTCTGAACCGGGTTGCATCAATATTTCTGAAAACACCTATGAGCTGATTAAAGATCAGTTTAATTGTAGGTATCGCGGAGAGATCGAAGTTAAAAGTAGGGGTATGATGAAGATGTTTTATGTGCATTGTGCTAAAGATGATTATAGTTTAAACGCACTATTAAACTGTGAAGTTAATCATGAAGCAGATTCAAAATCCATTTGTAATTCGTAGATTTATAATAATCTAAAATAAAACATCATGTATCTTGGTATCTATATAGTAATTGGAATTATAGCCGCATTAGCAATTTTTTTTATGATTAGGAAAAATTTAGGAATTAAGGAACATGAGATCATCAATGATGATAAAAGCAAGAAAACACAGTTTAATCCTGAAAAAGTTTCCGGTTTAATGCCCAATGAACAAAAAAGTGATGTTGAGAAAGACAACTTTAAATAGTTTTCTTTTAATGTTTGGTTCAATCATCAGAGAAGGAAAATTTTTTGGGTAAGATGAAAAATACTTTTTAACAAAGGTGTTATTAGGATTGAAAAAGTAGAGTTTGATTATGAGATAGACAATGCTGAATATTTCATTTTTTCTTAAGCTGTGAACTTTCATTTCGATTCTGAAGCTATTCCATTGAAACGATATATAAAATTCCATCTCTCCACACATTAAAATACTTGCATGCATTGCCTGCGGGAAAAAATAGATCTGTAATTTAAACTTTTTCCGAGACTCAAAAAGATGAAGTTGTAAAGTTCATAGAAAATCTTCCATAAAAATTCAATTATAAACTTATCAAAAAAGTGTCCTCTTAGAGTATTAAATACCTCAAGAGTAAAAATTCAAAATAATTTCCTCAATAATCTTCAATTTTTTTCGAAACTTTTATTGCTCCCAAACTAAAAGTGTGCTGAATCAATTTTCAGAAAATTTGAAATATAATTCTTAAATATAATTGAATTCAATTGCTTCATTTTAAATGATAAGGTTCAGAAAAGGAAAATAGTGGGGCTTAATTGTAACTATAAAAACAAGGTATAGATAATCACGAATGAATTTTGCAGAGATATCAATAGCAAGAAAGACATGAAAAGATATCAATTAGGTAGATAAAGTAATTTTATAACTTAACTTTGAGATTGTAAATCAAAATAGGATAGTATGATATTAAAACCAGGATTGCTATTAAGCATTGGTTTGCTTTTTAGTTCTTTGGTAATGTCTCAAGACCTTTATATGCCGCGAGATGTCAAGGAGGTTTATAGAAATAAAACCAGAACCTTAAAAGGAACTCCTGGAGAAAATTATTGGCAGAATACAATTCAATTGAAAGATATAAAAGATGTTTTTAAGTTAAATTTAGATGGCGGTATTTTTATGGATGCCGACCCATCTAATAATATCTGGAATTCAAAAAAATAAATTACAAAATTTTGAGTAATGGTAACCGATCTTAGATAAATTCATAGGTCGGTTTTTCAATTTTGAAGAAAATAGAAAATTAAGAATGAGAAGTAACGATCCTTATGCGGCTCTAAAGTACAGAGAGTTCAATATATTTTTACTGGTTAGATTTGCGATGGTTTTTGCTTGGTCTATGCAGTTCGTGGTAATTGAGTGGGAAGTATATAGTATTACAAAAAATCCGTTATCTCTTGGAATAATCGGCTTAATGGAAGTTATTCCTGCAGTCTCGCTGGCATTATTTGCGGGTCACATTGTAGATCAAAAAGAGAAGAAAGGCTTATTGATAAAATGTATCTTAGGTTTCTCTGTGATAAGTCTTGGACTATTTCTAGTTACCTGGCCAAGAATAATTGAAGGTATCTCTACCCATGTAATTTTATATTCCATCTACTTTTTGGTGTTTTTAGGAGGAATAGTTCGTTCGTTTCTAGGGCCAACAATTTTTTCTTTATTTTCATTGATCATTCCAAAAAAGATCTATCCAAATGCTGCAACCTGGAGTAGTTCGGTATGGCAAATGGCCGCGGTTCTAGGTCCCGCAGTTGCAGGTTTTTCAATAAATTGGATGGGAGTTCATTGGTCTATGTGCCTTATCTTCGGATTTTCTTTAATGGCATTGATCTTTTTATATCAAATCCCTAAAAAGCCAATTCTTAATCCTAAAATAGGGGAACCGATTTTTGAAAGTCTGAAAGAAGGAATTAAATTTGTATTTAATACCAAGATCATTCTGGGAGCTATAACTTTAGATATGATCGCTGTCTTGTTTGGTGGAGCTGTAGCTTTGTTACCTATTTATGCACAGGATATTCTGAAGGTGGGTCCCGAAGGATTTGGAATTTTAAGAGCTTCGCCAGCAGTAGGTGCATTAATTACGATGTTTACTTCTGCTTATTTTCCATTTAATAAAAATGCGGGGATGAAATTATTGGCTGCTATTTTTGGATTCGGACTTTGTATCATTGTTTTTGGACTATCAACTTGGTTTTGGCTCTCGGTGATGGCTTTATTTTTGAGCGGAGTTACAGATGGCATCTCCATGATAATAAGACAAACTATCTTACAGCTTAAAACGCCAGATCATATGAGAGGGAGAGTAGCTTCTGTAAATTCAATGTTTGTAGGCTCTTCTAATGAGCTTGGTGCTTTTGAAAGTGGATTAACTGCTAAATTAATGGGAACAGTTACTGCGGTGGTTTTTGGAGGAACTATGACCTTGTTAACTGTAGTTACAACTGGAATTACTTTGCCATCTTTAAGAAAGTTAGATCTGAGGAAAGATATTAAAGAACACGAGGATAATAATTAATTTAAAATATATAACATGAAAATCGGATTTATAGGATTAGGAATTATGGGAAGTGCAATGGCTTCCAATTTATTAAAATCTGGACATGAATTATTTGTCTATAATCGGACTAAAGAAAAAGCTGATGATCTTGTAATACAGGGTGCACAATGGAAAGATTCTCCTGCAGCAGTAGCTAAAGAAATAAATGTTTTATTCACTATGTTGGAAGATCCTAGTGCAGTAGAAAGCTTGGCTTTGGATACTGATGGATTTTTAAATGAAATGAAAAAAGGAAGTATTTGGATAGACTCAAGTACTGTTAACCCTAGTTTCAGTAAAAAAATGAGCGAAAAAGCGGTGGCTAAAAATTTGAGATTTTTAGATGCTCCGGTGTCGGGATCTAAGGTTCCTGCGGAAAAAGGAGAATTGCTTTTTTTGGTAGGAGGTGAAAAAGCAGATATGGATGAAGTTCAACCTTTATTTAATCTTATGGGCAATAAAGCCGTTCATATTGGAGAACATGGAAAAGGTTCTGCCATGAAGATCATGATCAATCAGCTCCTCGGACAAAGTATGCTGGCATTTTCAGAAAGTTTGTCTTTAGGTATAGCAATGGGATTAGATAAGAAAATGGCAATGGATGTGTTGCTTCAAACTCCGGTAACTGCTCCTATTTTAAATGTCTTTAGATCTAGAATTGAAGATGAAAATTACGAAGCAAATTTCCCGTTAAAACATCTTCAAAAAGATCTTCATCTTTTTACAGATACCGCTTTTGAGTTAAATAAGGCTGTACCTCTAACTAATGCAGCTAAAGAAATTTATGCTCAGGCTAAACAAAAAGGACAAGCAGATTTGGATTTTTCTTCCATCTTTAAATTTATAAATGAATAGAATTTGAAGTCTAGAAATATATCAACCCGACAAATAACATTGTCGGGTTTTTTGTTAAAATTTTAAACAAAAATTTATTTCAGGAAAATAAATTATAACTCTCAATATCAGAATTTTGCCTAAATTAAGCTTCAATTTCAAATAACTCTTACTTATGAAAAAACCTTTAATTAGTTATGCCTTGCTCATTTGTTGCGGAATAGCATTCTCTCAAACTCCAAAAAGAAAATTAGTTCCTTCAGACGTATATAATTACCAAACTTTATCTGATATGCAGGTATCACCTGATGGTAAATGGGTTCTATATGCTGTGGCAAAACCAGATTCAACTAAAAATAAAAAAATCTCTGATCTTTATTTGTCTAGTTGGGAAGGAAAAGATAAAGTACAACTTACCTTTTCTGACGAAGGAGAATCTAATGCAAAATTTAGTCCTGATGGAAAGTATATCGCTTATATGTCTTCTAAAGAAGTAGATAGCGTTAAAAACGATCAAATTTGGTTGATAGATAGGCGAGGAGGAGAAGGTCAACAATTCACCAAGATGAAAGAAGATTTAAAAGATTTTGTTTGGTCGCCGGATGGTTCAAAAATGGTGTTGGTGATGCAGGAAGTAGAAAAGAAGGACAAAAAATCTAAAACCAAACCGGTAATAGTAGTAGATAAATATCATTTTAAACAGGACATAGATGGATATGTATTTAATAAACCCACACATTTATATTTGTTAGATATTAAAACAGGGAAGATAGATCAACTAACCGATGGGAATTATTATGAAAGTGCACCTTCTTGGTCACCCGACGGTTCTAAGATTACTTTTGTAAGTAATAGAACTGAAGATCCTGAAAGAAATAATAATAAATCTATTTACATCATCGACGCTAAAAAAGGAAGTGAGATTAAAGAGCTTACTACATGGAAAGGTACAGAGAACGAACCTAGGTGGAGTAAAGATGGTAAAAAAATAGCCTTTTTAAGGTCTACGCAAGAAATGACTTATATAAATTATGATCAGGATATTCTAGCGGTTATGGATGCAGATGGAAACAATGTGAAATTGCTTACCAAAGAACTAGACAGACCTGTTTCCAATTTTAGATGGGGAAATGACGATAAGACCATTGGTTTTTTAGTGAGTGATGATAGACAAACTTACATTTCTGAAGTGGATATAACCTCAGGAAAGATCAAAAAAGTGATAGGTGGAGATCGAAGTTTTAATGAATTAGAAGCTAATCCCAATGGTGGATGGTTAACCAACATGGCAGAGCCCAAGCAACCATCAAACTTATATACTGTGAGAAATGGAAATTTAAATAAGCTTACTCATTTAAATGAAGATTGGTTAAAAGATATCACTCTTGCCGAAGTTTCTGGGTTTCAGTCCACTAGTAAGGATGGTACGAAGGTGTCCGGATTATTTTTTAAACCAGCAGATTCAGCTAATAAAAAATTGCCATTTATTCTATTTATTCATGGCGGGCCCGTTGCTCAAGATGATTACGGTTTTGATTTTACAAGACAAATGTTAGCTGCAGGTGGTTATGGAGTTGCAGCAGTTAATTATAGAGGTAGCAATGGTCGAGGATTAGATTTTAGTAAAGCTATTTATGCAGATTGGGGAAATTTGGAAGTTCAGGATCTTCTTGGAGCTACAGATTATTTGGTGAATGAAGGGTTGATAGATCCGGAAAAACTGGGAATTGGTGGATGGAGTTACGGTGGAATTTTAACCGATTACACTATTGCAAGCGACACCAGATTTAAAGCTGCCTGCAGCGGTGCCGGAAGTGCCATGCAACTTTCTATGTACGGAATAGATCAATACTTGCTTCAATGGAATGAGGAAATTGGTTTGCCTTGGGTAAAGGAAGATCTGGAAAGATATATGAAGCTATCTTACCCATTTACACATGCCGATAAGATTAAAACTCCAACTTTATTTATGGCTAGCGAAAATGATTTTAATGTACCCACACAAGGTACCGAGCAAATGTATGCAGCTTTAAGAACTTTAGGAGTTCCTACACAGTTGGTGATCTATCCAGATCAAAATCACGGCATCTCAGTTTTAAGCTATCAAGTAGATCGATATAAAAGATATCTGGATTGGTATGCTAAGTACTTAAAAGTATCAAATTAATAGTCACAAACAAAAAGGCTTAGCTGGTAAGCGAAGCCTTTTATTATTTAATATTAATTCCTAAAGGTATATCCCAGAAAACAGCTTTTCTTTTGGCAATTTAATGCTAAAAAAGTTTCTGATTTAATGCCTAATGATAAATAGAAGATGTTTAGAAAAAGAACTCTTCAGAGTTATTCTCTTATTCTTAATGTAATCTTCTCATTTCAAATTGATGCTAGAAATCAGCATTCAGGTTAATATATAATCTATTATATTCTTATAAATTTTGGAATTATTTCTACTGAATTAAAAATAAAAATCAACTTTTCTTTATTATTATGTAACATTTGGTGATTAAGGTGGTCTTTCAAATACATCAATCAATCATCAATAAATGAAATTACCATTTCTAACCATCATCATGGTTTCCCTTTGTTTTAGTGCAACCGCACAAGTATCTAAAAAACAACTTCAAATTGAAAGAGCAGAAGAAGCTCCCAAAATAGATGGCGTCTTGGACGATGCGGTCTGGGCTAATGCTCAGGAAGCTGGCAACTTTATCCAATTTAGGCCAAATATGAATGTAAAGGAAACTCAGGAAAATAGGACAGTTGTAAAAATGACCTATGACAATTCAGCGCTGTATATTGCAGCTTATTTACATGACGATCCTACCAAGATCTCCAAGCAGTTGTCAAGCAGAGATAATTTTGGATCTGCAGATTTCTTCGGATTTGTGGTAAATCCTAATAACGATGCTCAAAATGATACTGAATTCTTCGTTTTTGCATCTGGGACTCAAGCTGATGCTATTTCTAGCCCTAGCGTTGGAGAAGATTTTAGCTGGAATAGCGTTTGGAGCAGCGCAGTTAAGATAGTAGATGATGGTTGGATCTTGGAGATGAAGATTCCTTACCGTTGTCTTAGATTCGATAATAATAATGTAGAAACTTGGGGCGTACAATTTCATAGACGTTTGCGAAGAGATGAATCTCAGTACACTTGGAATCCTGTTGATGTTTCTAAAGGAAACCTAGGCTTATATCATGGCGAATTAAAAGGCCTAAGCAATATAGATCCACCAACAAGACTTTCGCTTTATCCTTTTATATCTACAGTTCAGAATAATTTTGATGGAGTTTACGAATCCAACTTCAACGCTGGACTGGATATGAAATTTGGAATAACCGAAAACTTTACACTAGATGCAACGCTAATTCCAGATTTTTCACAAGCAGGATTCGATAATATTACCTTAAATCTTGGACCCTTTGAGCAAACCTTTTCTGAACAGCGTCAATTTTTTACTGAAGGAATAGATCTTTTTTCAAAAGGGAATTTATTCTTTTCTAGAAGAGTAGGAAGCGCCCCAATTACAGATGCTGTTACTTCTAACAATGAAGAAGTTGTAGTCTATCCGGAATCGGTAAAGGTCTTAAACGCAATTAAAGTTTCTGGGAGAACCAAGGAAGGGTTGGGATTGGGTTTCTTTAATTCATTTACAGAAAAAGCAGAGGCAACTATAGAAAATATAGACACTGGAGACCAAAGAAAGCAAGTAGTAGAACCATTTACTAATTATAACATAGTAGTTGTGGATCAACAATTTAATGGGAATTCTTCTATTGGTATAATTAATACCAACGTTACCCGGAATGGTTTTTTTAGAGATGCCAATGTAACAGCTATCACCTCAGATATAACCAACAAACGAAACACCTATCAGGTTCGTGGAGATTTTAAAATGAGTAATATCAATCTTGAAACGGGAGTGGTAACAGGTTTCAGCACTTTTGTGGCAGCTCGTAAAGCTCACGGAAATTTAAGATATAGTATAGATCACAGTTATGCCGACACTAAATTTGATCCAAACGATCTGGGTTTGCAGTTCCGGAACAATTACAACGATTTTGGAATCGATATCAATTACCGGACTTTCGAGCCTTCTGGTAAATGGAATCGATATTTTACTAATTTCTATGTAAACTATACCAGACTAGCAGATCCAAGTACATTTACAGGATTTGGTTTAGGTTTAAGTGCTAACGGAAGTACAAAAAAGTTAAATGAAATAGGAGGGAACATCAACCTAAGACCTGGAAAGCAATATGATTATTTTGAACCTAGAAAAGCAGGAAGCTACTTTATTACTGAAAATGGTGTTAATGTTAATGGGTGGTATAATACCAATAACAATAAAAAAGTGGCGCTTAGTGTAAATGTTGGAGCTGAAACATTTTTAGAAGAAGAACGAGATTATTTTAAATATTGGATTGGGCTTGGGCCTCAAGTTAGATTTAGCGATAAATTTATGATCTCTTATTTCTTTTCGAGACAGTATTATACTGGAGACCGTGGTTATGTTACCCAAGTGGATAATAAGGTGATCTTTGGCGATCGTCAAAGAGAAGAGATAGAACAAACGTTTAATGCGAGTTATAACTTTAATCCAAATCATACCTTATCTCTTACATTAAGAAATTACTGGGGAATTGTAAAATATGACGATCAATTATTTAGTTTACAAGATAATGGTGGAGTGACAAGCAGCACAGGATATACCACATCTAATATCCCAAATAATCCGGATATCAATTTTTCTA
>JBBSVD010000046.1:0-16889 GCA_038233835.1 Flavobacteriales bacterium
TGAACAATTAGGATTAAATCCTGCCATACTTAAAGCTGTTGAGGAAATGGGCTTTACAGAGCCGAGTGAGGTACAGGAAAAAGCGATTCCAATTTTATTGCAAGAAGACACCGATATGGTTGCACTTGCCCAAACAGGTACCGGAAAAACTGCCGCTTTTGGTTTTCCACTCATTCACAAGATCGACGCACAAAGTAAGCATACACAAGGATTAATTCTTTCCCCGACCAGGGAATTGTGTTTACAAATTACAAATGAGCTTAAAAATTATGCGAAGTTTACACCGGGATTAAATACAGTTGCTATTTATGGTGGAGCCAGCATAACAGATCAAGCACAGCAAATTCGCCGTGGTGCACAAGTAATTGTTGCAACTCCGGGAAGAATGCAGGATATGATAAAGCGTAAGTTGGTTGATATTTCAAGAATTGAATACTGCATCTTGGATGAGGCAGATGAAATGTTGAACATGGGATTCTTTGAGGATATCACCAATATCTTATCTCATACGCCAAAGGAGAAAAGCACTTGGTTGTTTTCTGCTACTATGCCTAAAGAGGTATCTACCATCGCTAAAAAATTCATGCGTGATCCTGTAGAGATCACAGTTGGAAATAAGAACGAAGGAACTTCCAATGTTTCTCACGAGTATTACTTAGTGAATACTCGCGATAGATATGCCGCTTTAAAGAGATTGGCAGATGCTAATCCAGATATCTTTTCTGTGATCTTTTGTAGAACAAAGAGAGATACTCAAAAAGTGGCAGAGCAGTTGATCGAAGATGGTTATAACGCTGCTGCTTTACATGGAGACCTAAGTCAGAACCAACGTGATTTGGTAATGAAAAGTTTTAGAAATCGCCAGATCCAAATGTTAGTTGCAACAGATGTTGCCGCACGTGGAATTGATGTAGATGATATTACTCACGTAATAAACTACCAATTACCAGATGAACCTGAAATTTATACACACCGTAGTGGTAGAACTGGTAGAGCTGGTAAAACTGGAATTTCTATGGTTATTGTTTCTAAGAGTGAACTTAGAAAGATAAAAAGTATAGAGCGCATAATCAAGCAAAATTTTGAGCAAAAAGATATTCCAGACGGAATGGAAATTTGTAAAGTGCAGCTTTTCCACTTAGCTAACGATATTAAAAACACAAAGATCAATCATGATATAGATCCTTATCTTCCAAGTATAGAAGAGGTGTTAGAAGGTTTGACGAAAGAAGAAATAGTTAAAAAAGTATTCTCTGTAGAGTTTACAAGATTCTTCAACTATTATAAAAATGCTCAAGATCTTAATTCAAAAGTTTCAAACGCTAGAGATAGAGACAGAGATGGTGATTCCGGTGGGTCTTACGGTGGAGATAGCACACGTTATTTCATAAATGTTGGTTCTAAAGATGATTTTGATTGGATGTCTTTAAAAGACTATTTAAAAGAAACCTTAGATCTTGGAAGAGACGATGTTTCTAGAGTAGATGTAAAAGAGAGCTTCTCTTTCTTTAACACTAGTTCAGACATGGCTGAAAAGGTAATTGCAACTTTCGAAAATGTACAGCATCAAGGAAGAAGCGTAAATGTAGAAGTTTCTCAAGATACCGGTCGTGGTAGCGGAGGAAAAAGATCTTCTGGTGGAGGTCGTGGTAGAAGCGGCGGCGGAGACTTTAAATCTAGACGAAGCGATAGTTCTTCTGAATCTAGAGGAAGAAGATCCGATAGATCTGATAAACCTTCTTTTTCAAGGAACGATAATAAATCTTCTGAAGGTTCAAGCCCAAGAAGAAGCTCTAAACCTAGTGATTCAGGAAGTACCGGTTCATCTTCTGGAAGAGGAGGAAGCAGAAAAAAGAATATCACCAGTTCTGTGAATCGTAGAAAATCTAACAGATCATAAAAAAATAAACATTGGAAGGAGTTTGGTATAATTATTACTATACACTTCTTCCAATGTATTCTACTTTTATGAGGTTACTACCCGTCTTATCTTTAATTGTAATTCTTTGCACAACAAGTGCTATTCAGGCTCAAGATATTGTTAATGGAAAAGTTTTAAACGCTTCCAACGATCTTCCTCTGGAAAATGTAAATATCGTTAACCTTAATCAGGTTAAAGGTACTACCACTTCTGCTGAAGGAGATTTTGAGATTTTGGCAACCGTAAATGATACCTTGTATTTTTCCTATTTAGGTTTTAGAACCATTCAAGTTCGCGTAACCAATGACTGGTTAAAATACGGAAGTGTAAAGGTAAAGATGACAGAATTGGGAATTGATTTAGAAGAGGTAGTTGTAAGCCCAATCCGGCTTACCGGTTATTTAGAGATAGATGTTAAGAATATTCCTATTTACGAGAATAGCAGATATAGTATTTCCGGGTTAAATTCTGGTTACGAAGGCGGAAGTTATTCTCCGGGAGCTGCTGCCAAAACATTGGGAGCTATTTTTAATCCCGCAGATGCACTTTATAATCTCTTCGGTAAAAAGCCAAGGCAGATGAAAAAGCTAAGGCAAATGAAAGCAGATGATGAGATACGAACCTTATTGGCCACAAAATTTGATAGAGAAACCTTAGCTGCCGTGTTACAGATTAATGAAGTGGAAATTGAAGAGATCTTAGCGAGATGTAATTATTCGAAAGATTTTATGAATACCGCAAACGATCTGCAAATACTGGATGCTATAAGTGGTTGTTATGAAGAATATAAGGTTCTAAAAAGATAGAACTTTAATAGAATATTTAAAAGCCGGATTTAAGAATAAACCTTAAGTTCGGCTTTTTTAGCTCTATGCTCTAAAAAGTTCTTTAAATTTTTAAGACCTTTTTCAAGATCATCCCCGTACATTTTATCTACAGGTTGTATTAGGGCTATTACCGAAAAAGGAAAATTGAGTCCTCCTCTAACGCCCCATACCATTTTTGTTTTGTTTTCATCAAGAGCTTTTAAGCCTTTATACTCCAGAAATATCATTTTTGCCGGTTTCAATACTAGAACCCTGGTTTCCATGATTCTTCCTTGATTTAGCTTTACTATTTTTTGGGTTCCTTCGTAAAATCTATTCTTACTTTTCCAATATAAAATTGCATCCTGTTTTCCATCTTCTCCATTAAATTTTAAGGTCCCTTTATAATCCTCTTCCATCCAAGGCATCCAAGAGGGTTGCTTTTTAAGTTGGCGGATAAGATTATATACATCCTCTTTTGGAGTATTAATTACCACAGTACGGCTAATATCAAATTCCTTTTTCGCCCATGCATGTAGAAATGCAATAAAGGTGATAATGCCAATAAGGATATAAAAGAATAATGTCATGTATACTACTTAGCTATTTGCAATAAATTTAACAAATTTTTAAACATTCTGAAATCTTTTAACCAACTGATCAAAGTTTTTAAAACTTTTTTGAAGCCATTCAAATTTAAGTTCATTTTTCTCATAATCACTTAATTCCCAAGAAATTTTGCTTTTTCTTAATCTAGTGGTAAGTTCTTGTAAGATTATAGCTGCAGAAACCGAAATATTTAGACTTTCTGTAAATCCAACCATGGGGATATAGATACAATGATCTGCATTCGCAAAAACTTCTTTAGACAATCCATTCTTTTCTGTTCCTAAAAACAAAGCTGAAGGTTTTGAAATATCGAAATCAGAAAGTTCTACTGCTGCCTCATTTGGTGAAGTGGCAACTATCTGGTAACCTGCTTGCTTTAGATCGGCAATACAAGATTTGCTATTCTCGTGCCTGTTCAAAGAAACCCATTTTTGAGCACCCATGGCGATCTCCCGATCTATCTGTTTGGAGTTGCGCTCTTCTATAACATGTACATTTTGAATTCCGAAGACATCACAACTCCTAATCACCGCACTGGTATTATGCAACTGATAAACATCTTCTGTAACCACCGTAAAATGATTGGTTCGCTGCTCAAGTACTTTATTAAACAACGTATTTCTTTCCGGTGTAAGTAGTTCTTCTAAAAATGCCATGAATTCTTTACTGGCCATGCAATTCTAATTTACTTTTTGGATACTTATTTTGTAATGAAAAAGGCCGATCTAAAATACTATTTCAGATCAGCCCTTTTTAACTATAATTTTGAAATTTTATTTTTCAAAATCCTTTAAGGTTTTTACAATAATGCTCACACAATCTAATAATTCAGCTTCGGTCATCACTAAAGGTGGTGCAAAACGAATAATATTACCGTGAGTAGGCTTCGCTAAAAGTCCATTATCTCTAAGTGCCATACAAATATCCCATGCAGTGGTGCTTTCTTCAGAATCATTTATAACAATTGCATTTAGTAAACCTCTACCTCTTACCAAACTCACAAGATCACTTTGCTCAATATATTTATTTAGTTCGCTTCTAAAAAGATCACCAAGCTTTCTTGCATTTTGTATAAGGTGTTCGTCTTTAACCACATCTAAAGCTGCAATAGCCACTGCTCCTGCAACTGGATTTCCACCGAAAGTAGAACCATGTTGTCCAGGCTTGATCACATTCATCACTTCATTATCTGCTAAGACGGCAGATACGGGATAGTTACCACCAGAGAGAGCTTTCCCTAAGATCAAAATATCAGGTTTGCTATAGGTCTCTTGTTGCTCGCAATGTCCTTGACAGCTACATTTACCACAAACAGCTAATAAGGCTCCAGTTCGAGCAATTCCTGTCTGAATTTCATCTGCGATAAACAAAACGTTATTGGCATTACACAATTCCTTTGCTTTTTGCATATAATCATCTGCTGGAGTAAATACTCCGGCTTCTCCTTGAATTGGTTCTACAAGGAAACCTGCAATATTATCATTGCTCGCTAAAGCATCTTTTAAAGCGTTGATATCGTTATATGGTATTTTTATAAATCCTGGAGTATATGGGCCAAAATTCTTACGTGCATTTTCATCATTAGAAAAAGAGATCACAGTAGTTGTTCTTCCATGGAAGTTATTCTCACAAACTATTATTTGTGCTTGTTGCTCCTCTACTCCTTTTTTCTCATAAGCCCATTTTCTGGCTATCTTAATAGCCGTTTCCACAGCTTCTGCTCCCGTATTCATAGGTAGCACCTTATCAAAATTAAAATACTCTGTAACGTATTTTTCGTATGGTCCTAAAATGTCATTATGAAATGCTCTGGATGTTAATGCCAAAGTAGAAGCTTGCTCATGCATTGCTCCTACTATTTTTGGGTGACAGTGTCCTTGGTTCACTGCAGAATAAGCTGAAAGAAAATCGTAATATTTTTTATTTTCAACATCCCATACGTGAACTCCTTTTCCTTTGCTTAAAACTACCGGTAATGGATGGTAATTATGAGCCCCGTGTTTGTCCTCTAATTTGATTGCCTGGTCTGAAGCTGTTACTTTTTCTAAATGCATATTCTATATTTTAAAATGTATAAACTAAAAATTCCTGCTTTTTTGTAGAAAATTATACTGAAATATGGAGAGAAATCATCCAAAAATTCAACTAGCGCAAATTACTAAATGTTATCTGAAATTTATAATGGCAGCGCTATAAAATCTTCACAATTATCCTATTTTTGCGCTATGGGAAGAAAGAAAATAAATCTTGTATTCGAAGAACTTGAAGTTTTAGACGCCGGAGCCAAAGGAAAAAGTATTGCAAAAGCGCCAGATGGAAAAGTGGTTTTTATAAATAACGCTATTCCGGGTGATATAGCAGATATTAGAACTACTAAGAAAAAGAAGTCTTTTTATGAGGGGACAGCTACTAAGTTCCATAAACTTTCAGATAAAAGAGTAAAACCAGTTTGTATTCATTTTGGTACCTGCGGGGGTTGCAAGTGGCAACATATGGGTTATGAGCACCAATTATTCTACAAACAGCAAGAGATCACTAATAATTTACAACGCCTTGGCAAAGTGGAGCTTCCAGAAGTAGATCCTATATTAGGAAGTAAGGATATCTATTTTTACAGAAATAAAATGGAATTTTCATTTAGTGATAGCCGCTGGTTAACTCTGGATGAAATTAATAGCGATAAAGATTTTGAAGATAAGAATGCATTAGGATTTCATATTCCAGGAATGTGGGATAAGATCTTAGATATAAAAGAATGCCATTTACAAGTGGATCCAAGTAATGCTATAAGGAATCATGTAAGAAAGTTTGCTGTAGAAAATGATATTTCATTTTTCAATACCAGAAATCAATATGGTTTGTTGCGGACTTTAATGATCCGTACCTCATCTACTGGCGAGATCATGGTGGTGCTTCAGCTTTTTGCTGAAGATAAAGAAAAGCGAACCCTCTTGCTTGATAGTTTAGCTGAAAAATTCCCAGAGATCACCTCGCTTCAGTATGTGATAAACGGAAAAGGGAATGATACCATCTATGATCAAGAAGTGATCTGCTACAAAGGAGAAGATCATATTTTTGAAGAGATGGAAGGTTTAAAATTCAAAATCAATGCTAAATCCTTTTATCAAACCAACTCTGCACAAGCTTTCGAATTATATAAAGTAACCAGAGATTTTGCGGGATTAACAGGAAATGAGCTGGTATACGATCTTTATACAGGAACAGGAACTATTGCTCAATTTGTAGCTAAAAATGCTAAAAAGGTAATTGGAATTGAGGCTGTACCTGTGGCAATTAAAGATGCTAAAGAAAATGCGCTAAGAAACAACATAGATAACACCGAATTCTATGCTGGAGACATGAGAAAGGTATTTACGCAAGAGTTTATTAAAGAACATGGACATCCGGATGTAATTATTACAGATCCACCAAGAGATGGAATGCACAAAGATGTAGTTGCTCAAATTATTGGTATCTTACCTCAACGAATTATTTATGTGAGTTGTAACTCTGCTACTCAAGCCAGAGATCTGGCGCTCTTAGATGAGCATTATAAAGTAACCAGAGTGCAGCCGGTAGATATGTTTCCACAAACCTTTCATGTAGAAAATGTAGTATGTTTGGAGAAAAGATAATTATGCAAAAAGCAGTTATGTCTATTTTGGGAGTTTTCGCTTTGCTCCTTCTCAGTCTAGGATGCCAAAGAGACGATATTTGTGCAGAATCTACATTGACCACTCCCCTGCTTAGAATATCTTTTTATGATAATGAAAGTCCGAACGATTCTATTCCGAAAGTACCTACCAATTTAACTGTTTTGGCCGAAGGCGGAAATGGAAATTTCTTAACCAGAGAAAATACTTCAGAAATTAGTATTCCGTTAAAAACAGATGCAGATATTACAACTTACCAATTTATTTTGAATGATGCCACGGCAACAGATTCAACTTCTACAGGTAATACCGATGTGATCTCGTTTACCTATGCCAGAAATCAAGTTTATATTAACAGAGCTTGTAGTTTTAGGATGAGTTATGTGAATTTGCAAGCTAAACTTCAGCCGGAAAGCCAAGAAAATGATAATTGGATCAAAGATATAATTGTAAAAAAATCAACCATCGAAGATGAAACAACCACTCATATTTCTATTTACCATTAGTCTTATTTGGCTATTAGGAGTAGAAACTATTAAAGCTCAAACTGCAACAGATACCGTTCAATACAAAGAACGTTATGGGCTTCGTGTGGGAGTAGATCTTAGTAAGCCTTTGCAAACTCTTCTAGATAACACCTATAGTGGATTGGAACTAATGGGAGATTATAGAATTTATAAGGATTATTATTTAGCTGCCGAATTGGGTAATGAGAATATGCAGATTACTGAAGGGAATTTAAAGGTAAGCGATAAAGGCAGTTACATAAAGTTAGGAGCAGATTATAACGCTTATGAGAACTGGGCCGGGATGGAAAATATGATCATTATTGGGTTGCGTTATGGTTTCTCTACCTTCTCCCAAACTTTGGAAAGCTATGACATAAGAACACAAAGATCTTACTTTGGTACCAATATAATTGATACTCCCGAGGAAACCAAAGGACTTACAGCAAGCTGGATAGAACTGCTTGCAGGTGTAAAAGTGGAGTTATTTCAGAATTTATACTTGGGAGCCAACGTACAATTGAAGCGAATGATCACTCAAACTACTCCTTCTAATATTGATAATCTGGCCATTCCAGGATTTGGTAAAACTAACGATTTTAGTCAGTTTGGCGTGGGTTATAATTACAACATTTCCTACCTGATCCCACTTTATAAGAAAGCGAAGGATTAATTTTTTATTGCGACTGGAAAGGGAATCTCTATTATTAGAAGACTTATTTCATGTAAAATAGATTTCTCGACTCCGCTCGAAATGACAGATAGTATTGTCACACTGAGCCTGTTGAAATATGTTTAAAAAACTAAAATTCAAATAAATAGCTATTTCTAAACTCCGCTCGAAATGACATTTTAGTATTAAGAAAATTATTCCTCTTCTTGATCTCTTATTTTATGAAGCTTTTTTGTGCCTTCATAAATATCATATTTCAAAAGTTTAGATTCTAAAGCACCATTAAACAATTTGATCTTTCGCGTTGGGCGTAAACCTACGTGCTTGATAGCTTCCAGATTACTAGTAATAAACCAAGCTTCAGTTCCTGGATAGCTCTGTTTAAGTGTATCCCCTATTTCCTTATAAAATGCTGGCATATCTATATCTAAACGCTCTCCATACGGCGGATTAAAAACCATGTGTAAATGGCGTTCTCCCGGCTTGGAACTCTCGAAAAAGTTTTGTTGCTTCACCTGAATAAATTCAGAAAGATTCGCATTTTCAACGTTATCTATAGCCTTTGTAATTGCAGAAGGAGCTTTATCGTATCCTGTAATAGTAAAATGAAATTCTCTTACTTTCTTTAATACAGATTCCTCAATCTTTTCAAAAAGATCTACATCCCAATCTTTCCATTTCTCGAAAGCAAATTCTTTTCTATTTAAGTTCGGCGGAATGTTACAGGCGATCATTGCAGCTTCTATTAAAATAGTTCCACTCCCACACATCGGGTCCATAAAATCACATTGCCCATCCCATCCGGAAAAAAGCAACATGCCGGCAGCTAGTACTTCGTTGATAGGTGCAATGTTAGTAGCAGTTTTATAGCCACGTTTATGCAATGATTGGCCAGAACTATCTAAAGAGATATTACAGGTATTATTTTCTATATGCACATTGATCCGCAAAGTTGGAAAATCCAGATCTACATCCGGGCGTGATCCAAATTTCTCTCTGAATCTATCTACAACAGCATCTTTAGTTTTTTGTGCGATGTATTTAGAATGGGTAAATTTTTCTGAATGCACTGTAGCATCAATAGCTAAGGTATCATTCACTTCCATAAAATCTTCCCAAGCAATTTTTTTAACTTCATTATAAAGATCCTCTTCAGATGTTATTCTGAAGGATTTAAAAGGCTTTAAGATTTTAATTGCGGTACGTAGACAAAGATTGGCTTTGTACATAAAACCCTTATCCCCAGAAAAGCGAACATTTCGCACGCCTTCTATAATATCTATTGCACCCAAATTACGTAACTCCTTGGCCAATATTGGTTCAAAACCAAAAAGAGTCTTGGCAACCATTTCAAAATTATTATCCATTCCCATCATTTCTTAAATGGCAAAAATACGTTATTTTTGCCCGATATGACAATTACATGTTGAGCAGAATACCCGTTATTAAAGGTAAATATTTGAAATTTTACTTTTCAGCCTGTATAAATTAATTTTGAGAAAGCTATTTTTTTAATGATCTATATTCTGCCGCTTTTATCAGTTCTTGTGGGGTATCTAATTGCCTTATTCCTAAAACCGAATTCCTCTACTAGTTTTAAATTGTTACTCTCATTTAGCGGTGCTTATTTACTTTCTGTAACTGTTTTTGAGCTCTTGCCAGAGGTTTATGAATCTGGAAGTTCCAAAATTGGTATCTTCATTATGTTGGGCTTATTGCTACAGATCATGCTGGAATTTCTCTCTAAGGGAGCCGAGCATGGGCACATGCATCATGATGAAAACACCAGCAACTTTCCTTTGTTATTGCTTGTAAGTTTAGTGATCCACTCATTTCTGGAAGGATTTCCGCTAAGTACTTCCGAGCATTTATTATATGGGGTGGTGATTCACAAAATTCCTGTAGCCGCAATATTATCTGCATTTTTAATACATTCAAAATTAAGCAGGGTTAAAGTCTATTTATTTTTGACGCTCTTTGCCCTTATGACCCCTCTTGGAAGCTGGGTTGCCGGTAGTTTTAAAATGATCCAGGACTATAATAGTTATATCAATGCTGTAGTTATTGGGATCTTTTTACATGTTTCCACCACCATACTTTTTGAAGCCTCCAAAAATCACGCATTTAACGCATCTAAATTGGTGGTGATAATTGCTGGAATTCTATTAGCCTATTTTCTTTAGAGATGTTCAGCAAGGAAGAATCTAAAAAGGTTAGAGAAGAATTTTGGACAAGCTTTGGAAAAAATTATCCCCACAGATGGGTGCTATATAATACCGGTATCAAAGAAGTTCAATTAAAATTCACTTTTAATACTGAATTTGCGCAGGTCTCTTTAGATATTTATAGTGCAGATGAATTTATCCAAGCTTTTTATTTCGATAAGATTTATGCTTTAAGAGGAATCTTGAAAGACGCGTATTTAAGGGATATAAAAATTGAGGAGAATTATATACTACCCGAAGGTAAAACAATAACCAGATTGTATGTACAATTGCATTCAGTGAACATTCATAACAGAAAACATTGGACTAAGGTTTCTGAGTTTTTAAATGAAAACATGATGCAATTAGAATCCTTTTTTATTGAATATAAGGACTATATCGAAGAGTGATTTAGAACTTTTAGCTCACTTTTTCGAGTATCTTTGCGGCCATTAAAAAGCCTATGAGTTTTACCTTACTTTCATCTCCTCTTCAAGGATTTACAGATTTCCGATTTCGGAATGCTTTCCATCATTATTTTGGCGGAATAGACACGTTTTACGCACCTTATATTCGCTTAGATGGGAAAATGGTGGTAAAAAACTCCTATCAACGGGATCTTTTACCCGAGCATAATAATACGCTAGAAGTAATTCCGCAGGTAATCACCAACGATGCTGATGAATTTTTATTTGTAGCCAAATATGTGCAGAAATTGGGATATAAAGAACTCAACTGGAATTTAGGTTGCCCTTATCCTATGGTCACCAAACGAGGAATGGGTTCTGGGCTGATCTGTGATCCCGCAAAAATTGATAATATATTAGATCGGGCTCATTCTGAGACAGATATTTTAGTTTCCATGAAAATGAGAATGGGGTATGAGGACAGCAATGAGATTTTGGAAGCTTTTCCTATACTGGATAAATATCCGCTGAAGAATATTGCCATTCACGCCCGCATTGGAAAGCAACTTTATAAAGGTGCCGTAGATCTTGATGCCTTTAAGCGATGTATTCCCGCCACCAAACATAAATTATACTACAATGGTGACATTACCAGTGTTGAAGCCTTTAAGAACATGCAACAGCGTTTTCCTAGCATCGATCACTTCATGATTGGAAGAGGACTTATTGCAGATCCATTTTTACCCAGCATGATCAAGAATGATACTACCGAATATCAAAAAGATAGATGGAAGATCTTCAGTGAATTTCATGATACTATTTACGAGCAGTATGATGCCGCCTTGTCTGGGCCTACTCCTATAAAGATGAAAATGCAAGGATTTTGGAGTTACTTTTCAGAATCCTTCAGCAATCCTCAGAAGACCTTCAAAAAAATTAAAAAAGCGAATAATCCAAAGGCCTACAAACAAGCTGTTTCAGAAATATTAAAAAGCGAACAATAAGCTATCTTTGTAGGCATCTATTTAATATGCTATTTTGAAAGACCTTTTATTACTTACTCCACCTTTTACCCAATTAAATACGCCATACCCAGCTACGGCATACCTTAAAGGTTTTCTGAATATTAAAAATGTTTCGGCCTTTCAAATGGATCTTGGGATAGAAGTAATTCTAGAGCTATTTTCAGAAGACACTTTTAGGGAATTATTTGAGATCGCTTTTCAAAATGACAGTATTCAAACTGAGAATTGTGAACGGATCTATGCTTTAAAAGATGCTTATTTACAGCCTTTAAATGAAGTTGTGCGTTTTCTACAAGGAAAGAACAATACCTTAGCCAGACAAATTTGCACTGATAACTTTCTGCCTCGTGCTTCCAGATTCGATCAGTTAGACGACATGGATTGGGCATTTGGATCTATGGGAATGCAAGATAAAGCGAAGCATTTAGCCACCTTATACCTAGAAGATCTTTCAGATTTTATTGTGGAATGTATAGACGATAATTTTGGATTCAGCAGATATGCCGAACGACTTGGGCAAAGTGCTAATTCTTTTGATGCACTTTATGAAGAGCTGCAGGAAGAAACCACTTTAATAGATCTTATTACGCTAGAGATCCTTAATGATCAACTAAAAATTACTCAACCTAAATTAGTGTGCATCTCTGTACCTTTTCCTGGAAATCTATATAGCGCCTTTAGATGCGGACAATTTATAAAAGAGAATTTTCCAAGTATCAAGATTGCGATGGGTGGCGGATTTCCAAATACCGAATTAAGATCTGTTTCTGATACCCGGGTTTTTGAATTTTTAGATTTTATTACCTTAGACGATGGAGAATTACCAATTGAGCTCTTGGCTGAATCTGTTAGTTCTGAAACTAATTCTGAAGCGCATACTTATAAAAGAACCTTTCTACTGGAAAATGGAAAAGTTGTTTATAAAAATGACGCTACCAGGGGAGATTATAAGCAGAGTGAATTAGGAACTCCCGATTATTCCGATCTTTTATTAGAAGATTATATCTCTGTAATAGAGATCGCCAACCCTATGCACAGTTTGTGGAGCGATGGGCGCTGGAATAAGCTTACCATGGCGCATGGTTGTTATTGGGGAAAATGTACTTTTTGCGATATCTCTCTGGATTATATTAAAATTTACGAACCCATTGCTGCCAAAATATTGGTGGATAGAATAGAACAACTCATTGAGCAAACTGGAGAAAACGGATTTCACTTTGTAGATGAAGCTGCACCGCCTGCTTTAATGAAGGCTTTGGCTTTAGAAATTATAAAGAGAAAACTTACGGTTACCTGGTGGACCAATATCCGGTTTGAGAAAAATTTTACAAAAGAGCTTTGTTATTTACTGAAGGCTTCCGGCTGTATTGCAGTTTCTGGAGGATTGGAAGTAGCTTCAGACAGGTTGCTAAAATTGATAGATAAAGGCGTTACGGTAGAACAGGTTGCCCAAGTAACTCAAAACCTTACAGATGCCAATATTATGGTGCATTCCTATTTAATGTATGGATATCCAACTCAAACAGTTCAGGAAACTGTGGACAGTTTGGAGATGGTGAGGCAGTTGTTTGAAATGGGAATTATTCAATCTGGCTTTTGGCATCAATTTGCATTAACAGCACATAGTCCCGTGGGTTTAAATCCTTCAGATTATGGAGTTACTCCTAATTATAAGAATATCACCTTTGCCAATAATGATGTCGATTTTACAGATAAAACTGGTATAGATCATTCAAAATTTAGCTTCGGATTAAAGAAATCCCTTTTCAATTTTATGCATGGGATCGGTTTTGAATTTTCGCTTCAGGAATGGTTCGATTTTAAAATTCCGAAGACACAAATCCAATCGAATTTTATTGAAAAATGTTTGGAAATAGCTCCAAATTTCAACGTGAAACCTTCAGCAAAAATACTTTGGTTAGGCGCAATGCCTTTAGTTACTGAGCAGTTGAAAACTAAGAGAGGAGTAAAAAGGCATCAATTAATGTTTACTTTTCATAGCAATAAAGATAGCTTCAATATTATTCTGGAGAAAGAAGTTGGAGATTGGCTATTAAGAACATTGCCAACATTGCAACCAAAAAATGAAAAACTACGTTCCTTTTCCGAATTAAAAAAAGAATTTGAAATGGAACTCGAAGATTTCGAGCTTTTCTGGTTTTCCAAACCCATTCAGCTTTTAAAAGAAAATGGCTTGCTCCTGTTATAATTTGTCACAACTTATTTTTACTTATAAATGGTAATTAACCAGTGCTACTAGCACAATACTCATTTAAGAAATATTTCTATTAATGAAATAATAATGAGCAATAACGAATATGTAATTTTATTACCTTTATTTTTGAATAGTTCACAATTTAAACAAAGGTGTAATAAGCCGCCAATTATCTAAAAAATATGCTAATAGCTTATTATATTTTATCGGGCTTGCTTATCCTGGCGAGTTTATTACCAGTTATAACCCACCAGCACTGGACATTTCGGGTCTGGGAATTCGGGAGAATACAATTGTTGGTGCTTCAACTCATAACCCTAGTTTTAGGTGTTTTACTTATTGAAGACAAAACCTCTGTTTTCTGGGGTACAGTTTTACTACATGCGGGGCTTATAATTAATCATGCTGTCATCTTAATTCCCTACACCACCATATACAAAAAGAAAGCTTCAGAAACAATTGCGAAACAAACTGAAACCATTTCTATTATCTCTGTAAATGTTTATCAATTTAATGAGCGTTATGATGAATTGATAAAATTGGTGAAAGAAGTTAAGCCTGATATTTTACTTACTATGGAATCTAATCAGGCATGGGAAGATGCAATGACAGAGATTGAAGGTGACTATCCAAATTTTAAAAAAGTGGCCTTGGAGAATACCTATGGAATTCATTTTTACACCAAATTAACTACAGAATCGATAAAAGTCAATTATTTTATTGCAGACGATCTGCCTAGCATAGAAGCTTCTTTATTCACTAAAAACAGAACTCCATTCACCTTTTTTGGAGTGCATCCTCCACCACCAAGTCCTACCGAAGAGGATAATTCTAAAGAACGAGATGGGGAATTGCTTTCTGTTGGTAAGAGAGTTAAAGAAATTAAAGACCCCGTAATTGTTGTTGGCGACTTTAATAGTGTGGCTTGGGCAAAATCTTCCATTCTATTTAGAAAAACTTCAGAATTAATAGATCCAAGGATTGGCCGCGGATTTGTATCTACTTTCCACGCCAAATATAGATTCCTGAGATTTCCTATTGATCTTTTTTTCCATTCTACAGATTTTTTTATTTAAGATTTTAAGACTTTACGCAATATTGGAAGTGATCATTTACCACTTTTCTGTAAATTTTTTATTAATCATAAGGAAGAGATCCAGGAAGAAGATGTGGAAACTCTTGAAGAAGGAGAAGCAGAAGAGGTTGAAGAAATGATAGAAGATGGGATTGAAGAAGAAAGCGATCGACCTGAGGTAGCTGTCGAATAAATAATTAACTATCCACTAAACCAAAATTTTATTTAAGAATAAAATACCTAAACAAATAGGCTTATGTAGATTAATTTTAAAAACCAAATGCTTGATCCTAAAGCTTCAAAAATATTAACATTAATATCTTAATCAAATATCTTTGACTTAAATAAGATTACCAAAGATTGCCTATCTATTTTTAACAAACTAAAACTCTTCAAACCTTCCAAATTCATTAATTTGAAAATAGGTATTACTATTTTTATAAATATAATGGCACATTAATACATTAATTACTTTCAGCATAAACAGCTTTGAATCATTTATTTATAGTATTTTAACTGTATAAATCAATGACTATGGAGCAGGTTAGACTTTTCCCTTTTCAGCATAAAAATAACTTGCAAATGGGAATTGCATTTAAATATAATGAAGCCTTAAAAGCGCATTTAAAAGTACTTCCAGAAATTACTTGGAGCCAGACGCATTCTTGTTTCTATGTGCCATTAACCCAAGAGAGTAAAGCCACAGTATATAGACATCTACAAAAGTTTGATTGTGAGATAGATTATTCTGCCTTAAAGCCTTATAGTTTAGTGCCTAGAGCCGAAAAGGATCTGAATGAATTTACTTCCTATCTACAAGGCAAACGATACAGTAAAAGTACTATTAGCACATATTGTAGTTTTATTTTTAAACTTTTAAAATTTCAGAAAAAACCAATTGCTGAATATACCAATCGGGATCTGGAACTTTTCATTGAAAAGGAAATTGCACAACAAGATTATTCTATAAGCACCCACCGGCAGTGTATAAGTGCGCTAAAACAATTTGAAAAATTGCATCAGTTAGAAGGATTAGATGTAGATGCTATAGACCGGCCCAATAAAAGCAAATATTTGCCTATTGTACTTTCTAAAGAAGAAGTGATCGATATTTTTAGGGCCACAAGAAATTTGAAGCATCGCACCTTGTTAATTCTAATTTATTCTTCCGGATTGCGAATTGGGGAGGCTTTAAGTTTAAAACTCCAGGATATTGATGTTGACCGGCGGCAGATCTACATAAGAAATGGAAAGGGTAGAAAAGATAGACATGTAGTTATGGCCGAAGCTTTTATTCCGCTGTTATATAATTATCTAACCACCTATAAACCGGAGCATCTCTTTGTTGAAGGTAAAGATGGAAATGAATATAGCGCTTCCTCTGTGCGAAGTGTTCTAAAATTGTCTTGTAGCAGAGCAAAGATTAAAAAGCATGTAACGCCGCATACCCTAAGACATTCTTTTGCCACCCATATGTTGGAGAATGGTATTGATTTGCGGCATATTCAGGCCTTGCTGGGACATTCCAGACCAGAAACCACGATGATCTACACACATGTTACTCAACATGACCTGATGAAGATTAAGAGTCCGCTGGATGTTACTTTAAAGCAACTTGCGGAAACCGATAAAAGTCCAGAAAACCTACGTTTATCCCGGAATATATTTGATTAAAAGTGTATATTGGTGCGCATATAACACGTTGTAAACAATAGCTCCTGAGATAATTGATTTCATATGAAAAAATGGTGAAAATTGACTCATATTTTGAATAATATAAAAAAGAAAATTAACA
>JBBSVD010000047.1:0-16592 GCA_038233835.1 Flavobacteriales bacterium
AATGTTAACATAAGTAGTGATAAGGCTAAATCATCTTCTTTATTGGATTTGTAGTAGCTATTTCGTTAAATTTAATCCCTCATTGAGGGTTTAATTCCCCGAGGCTTGCCTCGAGTTTTTAGAAATATTTTCCAATTCATACCTCTTGGGCTTGCCCCGAGGTTCTTGATTTTTACATTTACGAAATTCAATATTCTGAAATGCCAATAATAACAATCTTATATATAACCCTAGCTGCATTATTTGCGTTAGGGTTTGTTTTTTTTGGCTACCTCTATAAAAATAAAAGCAGCACCAAAAACAGCTATTTTTTAAGTGCCTTCAGGTTTATAAGCATCTTTACACTTTTGTTACTTATCATAAATCCAGAAATTCAAAAAACTGAATTGGAGCTTGAAAAGACTGAGCTTTTAATTGCTATTGATGGATCTTCCTCTATAAAAGATCTTCAGAAAGTAGATAGCGTTCGCGCATTTACAATTTCCTTGATATCAAATGAACAACTTCAGGATAAATTTAATATTACCGAATATGTTTTTGGAGATGAATTAGAATTGAAAGGTACAGAAGCTCTAGACTTTAATAGAAATAGAACAAATATATATAACACGCTTAATAGTTTAAAAAAACTGAATAGCAAAAAACAAACTGCTTTACTGCTAATCTCCGATGGCAATGCCACATACGGTCAGGATTTCGAATATTTTAAATTTCAAGAGAACACTTCACTATTCCCTGTATTGGTTGGTGATACTACCAGTTATTTAGACCTTTCAATTTCTAACTTGAATGTGAATAGGTATGTATTTTTAAATAACAAAGTTCCTGTTGAAGTTATTTTGAACTATAGAGGTAAAATTCCGATCCAAGCTAATTTTGAAATTAGAGTTGGAAATAATAACCTATTTAAGCAATCTGTAAAGTTCTCAAAGGAAAAAACTTCAGCAATAATTACAACAAATCTAACAGCAAATCAAATTGGGACAAAGATCTATGAAGCTAAGATTTCTTCTTCAGAGAATGAAAAGAACACTTTTAATAATTCGCGAAAATTTGCAGTAGAAGTAATAGATGAAAAAACCAATATTTTAATGCTTTCAGATCTTTCTCATCCGGACATAGGAGCCTTAAAAAAAACGATAGAAAAAAATGAATTACGTCATGTTGAAATAGCTTCAATAAATGATTACTCAAAATTAAATTTAGCTGATTTTCAATTAGTTATATTATATCAGCCAAACAATAAGTTCAATAAGGCATTTAATTATATACAAGATAATAAGTTCAATAGTTTTATAATTACAGGTAGGAAAACCGATTGGAGTTTTTTAAATAAAGCACAAAATTTTTTCAATCAAAATGTCACCGGCCAAACTCAAGATCTTTTTCCAGTTTACAATAAAAATTTCCTTCAATTTCAATTTGAAGATATAGGATTCAATAATTTTCCACCTCTGGAAAATTCCTTCGGAAAATTGGAAATCACTTCAGAAAATAGCAATGTTCTATTGTTTCAAAAAGTAGAAGGCATAAATTCTGCCTACCCGCTACTTGCTATTTTTCAGGAAAATGAAATTAAAACAGGCGTTTTATTTGGAGAAAATATTTGGAAATGGAGAGCAGAGAGTTTTAGAACTTCCGAAAGTTTTGAAGCTTTTGATGACTTTATAGGAAAGTATATCCAGTATTTATCTTCAACTAAAAAAAGAGATCGATTGACTATTGAATTGGAACCATTCTATTTGGAAAATGAAAATGTAACAATAACCACTCAATATTTTGATGAGAACTATGTTTTTAATCCGGAAGCCAATTTAAATATATATCTGAGTAAAATCGATTCTAATTTTAAGCTTGAAGCCAAAATGTTGCCAGAGGCTAATTTCTATAAATCAGAATTTGAAAATCTTTCGGCAGGTGAATATGAATTTAAAATTCGGGAGCAGGGATCTGGAATTCAGAGGACAGGAAATTTTTCTGTTTTGGAATTTAATGTAGAGCAACAATTTGCTTCAGCTAACTTTCAAAAAATGAATTATCTTGCTCGAAATAATTCTAGTAAGCTTTATTTGTTAAATGATCAGAAGCTCATAGTAGCAAAGCTTTTAGAGGATAATCAATTTCTTCCTGTCCAAAAAATACACGAAAAAAGCGTACCTTTAATAAATTGGAAATTTTTATTGACACTTTTAATGTTAAGTCTTAGCGCTGAGTGGTTTACAAGAAAATATTTCGGTTTAATTTAATAATCACAAAAACAAGTTTATGGATAAATTACCTAAGATTGGCCTACCAATTTTAATTTTAGTTGTTATTTTAATTATTATTATCGCAAAATCTACAGTTACCATCGATTCTGGAGAAGCAGGAGTTTTGTATAAAACCTTTGATGAAGGAGTTGTTACCTCTGAGCCACCGTTGGGAGAAGGTTTTCATGTAGTGGCACCTTGGAACAAAGTAATTGTTTATGAAGTAAGGCAACAAGCTTTAGAAGAGAATATGCAAGTTCTTTCTTCTAATGGGTTGGAAATAAAGCTAGACGTATCGGTCTGGTATGAGCCTTTATATGCACAATTAGGATCTTTACACCAAGAAAAAGGGGAAATGTATGTTGCAAGGGTATTACAACCTGCAGTTAGATCTGCTGCTAGAGCAGTAGTGGGAAGATATATTCCAGAACAATTATACGCCAGTAAACGAGAAGCAATACAACGAGAGATCTTAGAAGAGACCAAAATTTTATTGAAAAACCAATATGTACAAGTGAATGAAGTTTTGGTTAGAGATGTGTCACTTCCACAGAACATTAAGGAAGCAATTGAAAGGAAGTTGAGACAAGAGCAAGAATCTTTGGAATACGAATTTAGATTGACTAAAGCTACCCAAGAAGCTCAAAGACAACGTATTGATGCGGAAGGTAAAGCTAAGGCCAATGAAATTCTTAGCGCTTCGTTGAACGATAAGATCTTAAGAGAAAAAGGGATTCAAGCAACTGTAGAGCTTGCTAAGTCTCCTAATGCTAAGGTGGTAGTAATTGGTTCTGGCGGGGATGGGATGCCTTTGATTCTTGGAAACAATTAAAAAAAGAATGAGCAAATCATAAAAAATCATAAAGCTATTTCAGTTTTAAATAAATTATAGTAGTTTTGCATTTATAAATGAAAACAATACAACTACATCATCATCATATTCATTACTGCGCTCTTGCGAGGTGAATTTGATATGTAGAAATTTCAACATATATAAAAACCCGTTTGAGCAATCGAACGGGTTTTTTATTTCCCGTTTGGTATTCTAATTAAACATTAAGAAATTAAAAAGATGAGTAAAGAAAAACTAAGAATAGCAATTCAGAAAGCAGGAAGACTAAATGAGGATTCTCTTAAAATCTTAAAAGATGCCGGAATTTCAATTGATAATGGTAAAGAGCAATTAAAAGCGACTTCTTCTAATTTTCCCTTAGAGGTATTATATCTTCGAAATGGTGACATCCCACAGTATCTTAGAGATGGAGTTGTAGATATCGCTTTCTTAGGGGAAAATGTGTTAGAGGAAAAAGGGCACGATATACAGCAAGCAGAGAAACTTGGTTTTTCCAAATGTAGGGTCTCTATAGCTGTACCAAAATCTGTAAAATATAACGGACTTCAAGATTTGGAAGGAAAAAGAATTGCGACTTCCTATCCTAATACCTTAAATTCATTTTTGAAGAAAAAAGGGATCACGGCAGAGCTTCATATAATAAATGGATCTGTAGAAATTGCTCCCAATATAGGACTAGCAGATGCAATTTGTGATATAGTTTCCAGTGGAAACACCTTGTTCAAAAATAATTTGAAAGAGGTAGAATTAATGATGAAAAGTGAGGCGGTTCTAGCGGTTGCTCCTAATATTTCTGAAGAAAGACAAGCAATTTTAAAGGATCTTCAATTCAGGTTGCAATCTGTTTTAAATGCCAGAACTTCAAAATATATACTTTTGAATGCTCCAGATGCTAAATTAAAAGAGATCATCAAATTATTACCAGGAATGAGAAGTCCAACGGTTTTACCTTTGGCAGAAGAAGGATGGAGCTCTATCCACACGGTGATAAAGGAAGATAGATTTTGGGAAATCATAAGTGAGCTGAAGGAATTAGGTGCAGAAGGAATTTTGGTAGCACCAATAGAAAAAATGGTATTATAAATATAAATTCGTAACCAAATGAATAAAATATATAATCCAAAAAGGGAAGATTGGGAAGTGTTACTTAAAAGACCCACCCAAACTGTTGAAGACATTGAAGTAACTGTGAATGAGATATTTACAGATGTGAGATCTAAAGGAGATAACGCAGTTGCAAAATACACCGATCTTTTTGACGGAGTTAAGCTCGAAAATTTCAAAGTTAGTTCTGATGAAATAAGATTTGCTCAAAATCAAGTTTCAGATGAATTGAGATCTGCAATAGACCTGGCAAAGGGAAATATTGAAAAATTCCATGCCGCTCAGAAGATTGAAAGAATTGAGGTAACAACTACTAAAGGAGTGAAATGTTGGCAGGAAAAAAGACCTATTCAAAAAGTAGGATTGTATATTCCAGGAGGAAGTGCTCCGTTGTTCTCCACTATTTTAATGTTGGCAATTCCTGCAAATATCGCTGGTTGTAGAGAAATAGTTCTTTGTACACCACCAGATAAAAAAGGTGGAATAAACCCAGTAATATTATACACAGCAGCTTTATGTGGGGTTACTCAAATTTTTAAGATTGGTGGAATTCAAGCCATAGCAGCTTTAACCTTTGGAACAAAAACGGTCCCTAAAGTAGATAAGATATTTGGACCAGGAAATCAGTTTGTAACGGTTGCAAAGCAATTGGCTACAAAGTACCATGTTTCAATAGATATGCCAGCAGGACCTTCTGAATTACTTGTAGTTGCAGACGATTCTGCCGATGCACAATTTGTAGCTTCAGATCTGTTGAGCCAAGCAGAACATGGGGCAGATAGTCAGGTTATTTTAGTTTCGACTTCCAAAGACTTGCTAGACGAAGTTGAGAAAGAAATTGAGGCTCAACTGGAAAATTTACCACGAAAAGATATTGCTACGGGAGCTATTTCAAATTCAAAACTTATCTATTTAGAGAATAAGGAGAAGGCAATGGATATGATAAACGAATATGGTCCTGAGCATTTTATCGTGTGTACAGAAACTAATGATTTTTATATAGATAATATTGCTAATGCCGGCTCTGTATTTATAGGGAACTATACTCCGGAGAGCGCGGGAGATTATGCTTCTGGAACCAATCATACTCTACCAACTAATGGATACGCCAAACAATATAGCGGCGTTAATCTGGATAGTTTCATGAAAAGTATGACATTTCAAAAGATCGATCGGGAAGGGATTCTAAATATTGGGCCAGCTATAGAAATTATGGCTGAAGCTGAAGGTTTACAAGCGCACAAAAATGCAGTAAGTTTAAGATTGAAAAAACTTAATAACAATTAGAGCTATAGCGATAAGCAACTAAAGTTAAAATGAAACAGACCTTTGATATAACTAAACTGGTAAGACCAAATATTGCAGCATTAAAGCCGTATTCTTCTGCCAGAGATGAGTTTACCTCTAACGGATCGAAAATGGTATTTCTGGATGCCAATGAAAACCCAATAGAAACCGGAATAAATCGCTATCCAGATCCTCAGAAAAAAATTTTAAAACAACGACTCTCCGAGATTAAAAATATTTCGACAGATCAAATTCTCTTAGGAAACGGAAGTGACGAAGTTTTAGATCTTATTTATAGAGCCTTTTGTGAACCTGGGGCGGACAATGTTATTACATTACCTCCCACCTACGGAATGTATAACGTGCTTGCTGGAATCAATAATATTGATAGTAGAGAAATAATGCTTTCTGAAGATTTTCAGCCAAGAGTAAAAGAGATATTTGAAAAGATAGATAATAACACCAAACTAATTTTTCTATGCTCTCCTAATAATCCAACGGGAAATTCATTTGATGAAGATAAAATGACAGAGCTGGTTGAGAATTTTAATGGCTTGGTAGTTATTGATGAAGCTTATATAGATTTTTCAGAGAAAGCAAGCTGGATCGAAAAATTGGGGAAATATCCAAATCTTATTATAACGCAAACACTTTCAAAAGCATTTGGAATGGCGGGAATTAGATTAGGTATTTGCTATGCTTCTAAAGAGGTGATCAAGATTCTAAATAACATTAAGCCTCCATATAATATTAATGAACTTACTCAGAATAGAGCTCAATTCAAACTGGATAACTTAGCGGAAATAAATAGAGAAGTGTCTGATATATTAATAGAAAGGAAACTATTACTTGAAGCTTTACTTGAAGTTGATTTTATAAAAAAGATCTTCAAATCTGACGCTAATTTTTTGTTGATTAAGGTAGATGATGCTACTAAAAGATACAATCAATTAATTGAAAAGGGAATTGTAATTAGAAATAGAAACACTCAACCATTATGCGAAAACACATTACGCATAACAGTAGGAACTTCAGAAGAAAATGAAAAATTAATTAATGTTTTGAAGCAGTTATCTGCTAATAAATAGAATTTAAAAACATGAAAAAAGTACTTTTTATAGATCGAGATGGTACCATGATCCATGAACCGGAAGATTATCAAATAGATAATTTAGGAAAATTGGAATTCTATCCGGAGGCATTATTCTACCTCTCTAAAATTGCCAAGGAATTGGATTTTGAGTTAGTAATGGTAACCAATCAGGATGGTTTGGGTACAGCTGGTTATCCAGAAGAGGTGTTTTGGCCAATTCACAATTTTATCCTTAAAACCTTTGTGAACGAAGGCGTGGTTTTTAGCGACATATTGATGGATAGAACCTTTGCCAAGGATAATTCACCAAATAGAAAGCCAAATACTGGTTTATTAAAAGGAAATTATTTAGAGAATTCAAAATACGATCTAAGCAATTCTTATATGATCGGCGATAGAATGACAGATATGGAATTCGCATTTAACTTTGGAGGGAAAGGCATTTTTATAGATACCCATGTAGATCTGGGAACAGATGAACTAAAAAATGGAGCAAAGGAGATCAATAAAAGTATAGCACTTAGAACTAAAAGTTGGGAAAAGATCTACGAGTTTTTAAAGCTAAGTGAACGCTCTTCAGAAATAAAAAGGAAAACCAATGAAACCGATATCTATATAAGACTCAATCTGGATGGAACAGGTAAATCTGAAATAGCTACAGGTATTGCTTTTTTCGATCATATGTTAGATCAACTTTCAAGACATGGCCAAATGGATCTGGAGATCAAGGTTACTGGAGATCTGGAAGTAGATGAGCACCACACTATAGAAGATACTGCAATTGCCTTGGGAGAAGCTTTTAGTCTTGCCTTAGGTAATAAGCTAGGAATGGAGCGATATGGCTTTTGTTTGCCAATGGACGATTGTCTAGCCCAAGCAGCTATCGATTTTGGTGGAAGGAATTGGTTGGTTTGGGATGCCGAATTCAAACGAGAAATGATAGGAGGGATGCCTACAGAAATGTTCTTACACTTCTTTAAATCTTTTACCGATGGGGCTAAGGCCAATTTAAATATTAAAGCTGAAGGAACCAACGAACATCATAAGATAGAAGCTATTTTTAAGACATTTGCAAAAGCTATAAAAATGGCTGTAAAACGTGATACAGAAAAGATGATATTGCCTTCCACTAAAGGGATGCTTTAAGAATTAAGTGATTTAAGAGAAGCTAGAAGAATGAAAATAGCCATTATAGATTATGGAGCGGGGAATATACAAAGTATCAAATTCGCTATTAAACGCTTAGGTTTCGAAGCAGTGCTCACTAATGATGAAGAAGAGATAAAAGCTGCCGATAAAGTGATCTTTCCGGGAGTTGGGGAAGCGAGTAGCGCCATGAAAATGTTAAAAAATTCGAAGTTGGATAAATTAATTCCAAAACTAACACAACCGGTTCTGGGGATCTGTTTGGGGATGCAACTTATGTGTTCTCATAGTGAAGAAGGAGATACTACTGGACTGTCAATTTTTGACGTACCTGTATTAAAATTCAATAAATCTGTAAAGGTGCCGCAGATAGGTTGGAACCAAATTTCCAACTTAAGCACTCCTATTTTTTCTGATATTAAAGAATTAGAATATGTGTATTTAGTGCATAGTTATTATGTAGCTGAATGTGATGAAACAATAGCTACATCTGAGTATGGTATAAAATATAGTACAGCTTTAAAAAAGAATAATTTTTATGGCGTACAGTTTCATCCTGAAAAGAGTAGCGATGCCGGAGAGAAGATCTTAAAGAATTTTCTTGAATTATAAATAAAAGCAAAGGATAACATGAGGATCATTCCTGCAATAGATATTATAGATGGTAAATGTGTGCGTTTATCTAAAGGTGATTATAACACGAAGAAAATATATAACGAGAATCCATTAGAGGTTGCGAAGCAATTTGAAGCTCATGGAATAGAATATTTACATCTTGTAGATTTGGATGGCGCGAAGTCGAGCCAGATTGTGAATCATAAGATTCTAGAAAAAATAGCATCTAATACTTCTCTAAAAATAGATTTTGGAGGCGGACTTAAATCAGATAAAGATCTGGAAATCGCTTTTGAATCTGGCGCAAATCAAATTACTGGAGGAAGTATTGCCGTGAAAAATAAGGAGATATTTCTTTCCTGGATCGAAAAATACGGAAGCGAAAAGATCATTCTTGGTGCAGATGCAAAAGATGAAAAAGTAGCCATTAGTGGATGGTTAGAGGAATCTGATAAAGAACTGATACCATTTATAAATTCTTATTTAGCTGAAGGTATCAAATATGTGATCTGTACAGATATTTCTAAAGATGGTATGTTAGAAGGTCCTTCCTTTAAATTATATGAAAAAATACTGAAGAAGACTAAAACTGATGATCAATCTAACACCAGTTTAATAGCTTCTGGAGGAATTTCAACCTTCAATGAACTACCACAATTGGCAGAAATGGGTTGTGAGGGAACTATTATTGGAAAAGCGATCTATGAAAATAAGATCAGTTTAAAGCAATTAGAAGAGTTTATTTTAAGCTATAAATAACAATCTATGTTAACTAAAAGAATAATTCCGTGTTTAGATATTAAGAACGGAAGAACTGTTAAAGGAGTGAACTTCGTAGATCTTCGTGATGCTGGAGATCCCGTTGAACTTGCCGCAATTTATGCAGCTTCTGGAGCAGATGAATTGGTGTTCTTAGATATTTCTGCAACAGAAGAGCGTAGGAGAACTTTGGCAGATCTGGTTTTGCGAGTTGCGGAAAAGGTAAATATTCCTTTCACTGTGGGAGGTGGAATTTCTTCTGTAGAAGACGTAGATATCTTGTTAAAAAATGGTGCAGATAAAGTTTCAATCAATTCTTCCGCAGTTAAAGATCCAGATCTTATAAATAGATTAGCGGCTAAATTCGGTAGTCAGTGCATCACCGTTGCTATAGATGCAAAACTATTAGACGGGAAATGGATCGTTCATCTAGTAGGAGGAAAAGTGCCAACAGAACTAGATCTGTTTGAATGGGCTAAGGAAGTGGAAAGAAGAGGAGCAGGGGAGATCCTTTTCACTTCTATGAACAATGATGGAACTAAAAATGGTTTTGCCAATGAAGCTTTGGCTAAATTATCTACGGAATTAAATATCCCAATAATTGCTTCTGGAGGTGCAGGCAATATGCAGCATTTCTGCGATGCCTTTTTATTAGGTAAAGCAGATGCGGCTTTGGCTGCTAGTGTTTTTCATTTCAAAGAAATAGAAATTAAGGATTTGAAAATAGAATTACGTAAAAATGAAATTCCTGTGAGGCTTTAAATTTTGTCTTCAGAAAAAATATATAAGAATATGAAAATAGATTTCAATAAAAATAAAGATTCCCTGGTGCCTGTGATCATTCAAGATTCAGTCACTAAAAATGTGCTGATGTTAGGCTATATGAATGAGGAAGCTTATCTAAAAACGAATCAGGAGAATAAGGTTACTTTTTATAGCAGAAGTAAGAACCGACTTTGGACTAAAGGCGAAGATAGCGGAAATTTTCTTGAGGTTGTAAATATTAAAAATGATTGTGATAATGACACACTGTTAATATCGGTTATACCTCATGGACCTACATGCCATAAAGGAACAGATACTTGTTGGGGTGAGGAGAACGCTCAAGAATATGGATTCATTTCTGAATTAGAAGCCATTATTGAAGACCGACGAAAAAACAGCGAGATATCTCCTGAGTTAAGACAAAAGGGCGATAACAGTTATGTAACCTCACTTTTTGATGCTGGTATGAATAAGATCGCACAAAAAGTTGGAGAAGAAGCTGTTGAAACCGTGATTGAAGCAAAAGACGATAATGACGATCTTTTTTTAAATGAAAGCGCAGATCTGCTATTTCATTATTTAATACTTCTAAAGGCAAAAGGTTTTGAACTTAAAGATATTGTTGAAGTGCTGGAAAAGAGGCATACTAAGAAATAATTTTTTGTCAGACTGAGCCAGTCTATGTGTGATTAAAGAATCATTAAGACTTCGACAGGCTCAGTCTGACATTTGAAAGCTTATACTAAGCTCTATTTCTTACATAGATCAATTTAAAGCGACCGTTTTGGTTTTCTCTAGACTCTACTTCAAAGTTGCTGATAGAACTTATCATTGGAGTTAATTTTTGGAAGCCATAATTCCTGGAGTCAAAGTTTGGTTGTTTCTTCTGAAGTAAACCTCCAACATCACCTAAAAACGCCCATCCATCTTCATCGGCAACATCAGAAATAGTACTGGAAATTAGATTTAGGACTTTTGGAGTGATCTTATCTACATTTTGCTTCTTTTTATCTTTATCTAAATTCGATTCAGCAGTCTCCTGTTGTTTAGGATGAGATCCTAAAATTTCGATATAAATAAATCTATCACAAGCAACGATAAAAGGTTCTGGAGTTTTCTTTTCTCCAATTCCTATAACATTTAGTCCAGATTCTCTTAATCTTGTTGCTAATTTTGTAAAATCACTATCACTGGATACCAAACAGAAACCTTGTACTTTATTAGAATATAAAATATCCATTGCATCTATTATCATTGCAGAATCTGTTGCATTCTTTCCTTGAGTGTATCCATATTGCTGAATCGGATTTATGGCATTTTCCAGCAACACATTCTTCCATTTAGAAAGTTGTGGTTTGGTCCAGTCTCCATAAATTCTTTTAATTGTAGGATTACCGTATTTGGCGATCTCTTCCATCATTTCTTTTACATATGCTGAAGGAATATTATCACCATCTATTAGCACGGCTAAGTTGTTTTCCATTTTTTAAAATTTTGAATGCAAGTTATGATTTTAATGAAAATTGAGACTAATTTCAAACACAAATCATAAATCAGAATTTGTATTAATTTTTTTAATTTAATCTTAAAGCAGATCTGTATTTTAAATTTTTAAACAGGTTCTATATGAATAAGAACATCTGCAATCTGAGGCAACTTCAAAAGCAGTTCATTTTTTACATTGTGGGAAATATCATGACCTTCTTCTACTGTAATAGATCCGTTCACTCCAATATGAAGATCTACATGATAGGTCATTCCCGCTTTTCTTACAAAGCATTTTTCCGTCTCTTGAACACCTGGAATTTTTTCAGCATAACCTCTTATCTCTGCAATTAGATCGTCATACATATGCTCATCCATAACTTCCCCCAAAGCAGGTCTCATAATAAGATATGCATTATATAAAATAAATCCTGAAGCAAAAAGGGCTGCCCAATCATCTGCAGTTTCATATCCTTTGCCCATGAACAACGCTATAGAGATACCAATAAAAGCCATAAGCGAAGTTATTGCATCGCTTCTATGGTGCCAGGCATCTGCTTTTAAAACTGTACTATTAAGATCATCCCCTTTTTTAGAAACAATTCTATAGAACATTTCCTTAATTATGATGATTATACCTAGAACGATCAAGGTATATGGTTCGGGAATCTCGTGGGGAGTTTGAATATGCAAAATACTTTCATAAGCAATCACTGTAGCCGATATTACAAGAAAACCAACTACGGCAAAGGTAATTAAAGGTTCTGCTTTCCCGTGCCCATAAGGATGATTGGAATCTGCAGGCTTGTTTGCATATCTAATTCCCAATAATACAAAAATAGAGGAGAAAACATCTGTAGTAGATTCTATAGCATCGGCAATAAGTGCATATGAATTACCTAAAATGCCTGTAATTGCCTTCACTACTGCTAATAACAGATTCCCTAGAATACTTAAATAAGTGGTTTTGACCGCTACTTCAAAATTGGAATTCATCTATCTATTTAAGATTTTGGAGAATGAAATTAAGGAATGGATAAAGATAAACTTTTAAATACATCTCACCTTACCACCACACCACAATTGCGCTTTCAAATTCACCATTTTGATTTTGAATCCACACCAATGGTGATTTATTTTGTAGATGCATTTCTTTGATATCCTCGATTATTTCTGAGAAGGAAACCAATTTCTCGCAATGTTCGGGAGATATAGACCAATCCTGTTTTTCTGGAGCTAAGAATTTAAAATTAGTATCAAAATGCTGGATAAAATCATCGAATTTATACCAGTAACCACTGATGCATTTATTATTTACTTGAGAGAAATTATGATCTTTGAGTAGCTTAGGAATAAATAATTTTGCCTTAAAACAGATCTGTTGTTCGAGATCTTTTGCGAAAATATCTATTGAATTCAAATAGGACCTAGCTTGTGAGGTATGTAATAATGGAAACTGGTTAGTTTTTACCTTTTGAAGTTTTTCCACCAAAGAATCCTTTCTGTTCGGACCTATCCATCGCTCCATCTCCATAGGAATTTCTGGATCATACACATAGATCTTATACATTAACTCTATATGTAATTTTTTTTTCTTCGGAAGTTCTTCTACCAAAAAATCTATTTCTCCAAGTGTTATTTTATTTTGATGAATTTGAATATTATTAGCTAAAAGTTTGAACATGGAATTATATTTTATAGCTACTTTAAAAAAATGCTCCATTCTCTTACCCATTACTAATTTTGCAGGCAAATCGAGTGCAGCTATCATCTCTTCTCTTTCTTGTATCGTATATTTTGGTAAGTGAAAGGAATTGAATCCAATATTAAATTGTCCAATAAATAGAGAAGGAGTGTTTAAAAAACCTGATAACTGATGATATATTCTAGAATCCTTCAAATTTTAAAATTTTGATTAAACACAAAAATATTTAAAAGTATATTTTTAACACTAACACGTTTTTAAATAACGATTTTAATTTTTCGTTAACAGTATAAAGAATATTTACTATTTTTAATGTTTGAAAGTATAATGAATATGATCACTAAAATGACAAAACATTATAAAATGGATTTTTACGAAAACTATGTGATTGTAGAGCGTAAAGAAAATGTCCTAGTAAATGCTCAAGTCACTAAGGATAATTTAAAAATTGTTATAGATCATTTTAAGGGTAAAGAGTTTGTTATTATTTCTAATAGAAAACATAGTTACACTTTAAATGCAGAATGCTATTCGCCAAGTTTATTTAAAAAGGTAAAAGGTATTGCTATTGTTTCTGATATCCCTGATGTAAAAGCTCAGGCTATTTTAGAACAAATGAATTTTAAAAACTCCTTTGCATTTTTCGATAATTTGGAAGATGCCCAAAATTGGGCACAAAGTTTTTCTTATAGTTACTAGCTATTATTAGTTTTTATTCTTTTTCCCAAATATCTTATTAAATAAGCCTTTTTTCTCTTTTTTATTTTCTCTTTGCCTTTGTTTTTTCTGATCTGATTTTCCAAATAACTTATCGAAGAAACCATCCTTTTTAGTCGCTTCACAATCCATCCAGGCAACAACTTCTGATGATGGTGAGTCAAAGCTTGCCGAAGTAATCTCATTGAACTTGGCATCATTATTCAATTTTTGAAGAAATAATGCAAAAATTGGGAGTGCCGAGTTTGCACCTTGTCCAATTCTAGTATTTCTAAAACCAATTCGATGATCATCAGATCCTACCCAAGTAACAGTTAATAATTGGGGAGTAAGTCCAACAAACCATCCATCTTTATTAGATTGTGTTGTTCCGGTTTTACCTGCAATATCATTTTGTAATCCATAGGTACTTCTAATTCGGGTTGCGGTTCCTTCATTGATTGTTGCCTTCATCATTTCCAACATCACTTCTCTTGTAATTTCAGAATATGCGGGTTTAGATTGAGTTCTTGGTTTAAATTCAGCAAGTAAATTTCCTTTAGCATCTTCAATTCTAGTTATATAATATGGCGCGCTAGATCTTCCTTTATTTGCAAAACCAGTATATACCATAGCCATTTCATTAAGTCCGATCTCAGCAGTACCCAATGCGATAGATGGCACTTGTGGCAATTTGGAGGTTATCCCCATTTTTTGAGCTTGAGATACTACATTGCCGATACCTGTTTCCATCAATACTTTTACCGCTATGGTATTTATCGAGTTACTTAAGGCAGTTTTCATATTGTAGCTCATATCTGGATCGTCACCAAAAGATCCTGAATTAGACGGAGTCCAGCCTCCTTCATAAGTAACTTCACTAATAGAAAAGTAGGAGCAAGGAGGAATACCCTTTTCCAAAGCTGCGGTATATACAATTGGTTTAAACGTAGAACCTACTTGTCTTTTACTTTGGGAAATATGGTCGTATTTAAAATTTTCAAAATCTACTCCACCAACCCACGCCTTCACAGCTCCGGTACTAGGTTCTAAAGCTAAAAACCCAGCGTTTAAAAACTTCAAGTAATATTTTATACTATCTAAGCTTGATGCTTTTATTAGCTCTTCTTTACCATAATTAAAGAGATCCATTTCTCTTGAATTCTTATCTAGTTCTAGTAAAATTTCGTTATCAGAAAGTCCTTTTTTATTTAGCTTTTTGTAAACATTTGTACGTTTTACAGCATCCAGGATTGCATCCTTGTTAGTATTCCATGGAGCGCGATTCCCATAAGATTTCTCATGTTCTATTTGCAAGGTAGCCATGTGTGTATTTACAGCGCTCTCGGCATATTCCTGCATCTTTTTATCCAAAGTAGTATGAATAATTAAACCGTCCCGGTATATATTAAAGCTTTCTCCTTTGTTATTCTTTAAAGTGTCTAGAATTCCAGAAATATCTTTTCTCAACTGTTCTCTAAAATAAGGTGCCAAACCTCTATCATGACTATAATATTGATAATTTAATTCTATATCTGTCTGTTTGGCTTTAAGCATTTCAGCTTTCTTAAGGAAACCGTATTTTTCCATTTGCTCTAGAACAACATCCCGTCTTAATCTACTTCTTTCAGGGAAAATTCGCGGATTATAGGAATGAGATGCTTTCAGCATTCCTACAAGAACGGCAGATTCTGTTAAAGACAATTGTTTAGTGTGCTTATTAAAGAACTTCATAGAAGCACTTTCAATTCCGAAGGTATTATCACTAAAAGGAACCGTATTCAGATAAAGCGTTAAAATCTCCTCTTTATTATAGATTTCTTCTAAACGAGTTGCGATGATGGATTCCTGAAATTTATTTACAACAATTCCGAAGTAACCGTAGTCTTTTCTTCCATATAAATTCTTGGCTAACTGAAGTGTAAGAGTACTTCCGCCGCCAGAAGATTTGTTCTGAAGCATTAAAGACTTAAAGAAAACTCGAAGTAAACTTCTGCTGTCTATTCCATTATGCTCATAAAATCTAACATCTTCGGTCGCAATTAATGCATCTATTAAATGCTGTGGTAACTGATTGGCATTTACAGGCTGTCTATCAAAAATATAATATTTTCCTATTAATTCTTCGTCTGAAGAAAGCACCTGAGTAGCTTGATTTTGTTTAAGATCTTTTAAGTCCTGAGTAGAAGGGACATCGCCGAATACACCAAAATAAATACTGAAATAAAATAGAGTAAATGTAGCCACCAGTGAAAGCAAGACTAAAAGAGTCCACTTTAACTTTGGGGAATTTTTAATACGTTTTAGCATGACCAATTTTAAGGGATACAAATAAACAAATACTATTAAAAATAATGCTTCTTATTCGAGTTATTTTAAGAATACTAGAAATATAATAACAAAGTTAGTATTTAGAATATAACTTTAATCGAGGATAGAAAGTATTTAATTTTATTAAGATATAAATAAAATTTACATGTAAAAGACAAGAAGGAGGGAGAAGAAAAGAGATATAAAAATAGCCGGACATTAAATGTCGGCTATTTTTAAGATTTTAAGCGAATTGGTTAGCGAGATGCTATTTTTTTTATACTCTAAACCTTCTTCTGTTGTACCAGCTATCTCTAGTAGATTGTCCAAGATGTAAAAAAGATCTTTTGTGAGTTAGGTCTCCTTCTTTGATTCCGTTAAAATTGTGACTAATGTTTTCTAAAGTTCTTATGATAAATTATTTAAATGTTTATACTTAATAGAAGATCATTAATTTAATTTGTTACAGTACTAGGTATTAAATATCACCATTAAACATTTCTTTAACATATTAGAACTGAAATT